>JBJTSJ010000029.1:0-2512 GCA_046076605.1 Tabrizicola sp. | reverse complement strand
CCCGGCATTGGCGATGACGATATCCACCGTCCCCGCCGCCGCGAACATCGCGCGGACCGAACCCTCATCGGTCACATCGCCCTGCACCGCCCGGATGCGCGGGGATTTCGTTGCCACTGCCTCCAACGCGGCAAGTCGGCGTCCGGTGACCACCACCTCGGCCCCCGCTGCGGCAAAACCCAGCGCCAGGTCCTCGCCCGCGCCCGACCCGCCGCCGGTTATCAGCACCCGTTTGCCTGCATGGCTCATGCCCGGATCTGCGCCTCCTGCCGTTCGCGCAACCGGAACATCAGATCCCGCCCGCCCTTGTAGGGTGCGGGCCAATCGGCCTCGGTATCGCCCTGCGCAACGGCAGCATGCAGCGTCCAGTACGGATCGGCCAGATGCATCCGCGCGAGGCACACGAGGTCGGCCCGTCCCGCCATCAGGATACCGTTCACCTGGTCATAGTCGCTGATGTTGCCCACCGTCATCGTGCGGATGCCGGTCTCGTTGCGGATGCGGTCGCTGAACGGGGTCTGGAACATCCGGCCATAGATCGGCTTCTCCGCCGGGTCGGTCTGGCCCGAGGAGACGTCGATGATATCCGCCCCCACCGCATGGAACATCGCCGCGACCTTGACCGCCTCGTCGGGCGTCACGCCGCCGGGGGTCCAGTCATGCGCGCTGATCCGTACGCTCATCGGCTTGTCCTGCGGCCAGGACGCGCGCATCGCCGCAAAGACCTCCAGCGGATAACGCATCCGGTTTTCCAAGGACCCGCCATACTCATCCCCCCGCTTGTTGGTGATCGGAGAGATGAAGGTCGCCAGAAGATAGCCGTGTGCGGCGTGCATCTCGATCATGTCCACCCCAGCGCGGGCGGCCATTTCGGTCGCTGCCACGAACTGGGCCGTGACCAGGTCCATGTCCGCCCGGGTCATCGCGCGCGGGGCGGCATTGGCGGGCTTGTAGGGGATGGCGCTGGCCGCCATCGTCGGCCAGTTGCCTTGGGGCAGGGGCGCGTCAATGCCGCCGTCCCAGGGCACACAGGTCGACCCCTTGCGTCCCGAATGGCCGATCTGGAGGCACAGCTTCGCCGTCGTCTCCTGATGGACGAAATCGGCCAGCCGTTTCCAGGCGGCCTCGTGTTCTGGGGCATAAAGGCCGGGACAGCCGGGGGTGATCCGGCCTTCGGGCGAGACGCAGGTCATCTCAGTGTAGACCAGCCCCGCACCCCCCGCCGCGCGGCTGGCGTAGTGCATGAAATGCCAGTCGTTCGGGCAGCCATCCACCGCCTTGTACTGCGCCATCGGCGACATCACGATCCGGTTCTTCAGCGTCATCCCGCGCAGGGTCAGTGGCGCGAACATCGGGCGGCGGCCCGGCTTGCCGCCTTCGCGCGCCTGGAACCAGTCCTCGGCGCCTTCCAGCCAGGCCTTGTCACGCAGGCGCAGGTTTTCATGGCTGATCCTCTGGCTGCGGGTCAGCAGCGAATAGGTGAACTGGGTCGGCGGCAGGTCGAGGTAACGCTCCACCTCCTCGAACCACTCCAGGCTGTTCCGCGCAGCCGACTGCAGGCGCAGCACCTCAACCCGCCGCTCGTCCTGATAGCGCTGAAAGGCTGCCTGCAGCGTGGGTTCCGAATGCAGATACTCTGCCAGCGCAATTGCACTGTCGAAGGCCAGGCGTGACCCCGATCCGATCGAGAAATGCCCCGTCGCCGCCGCATCGCCCATCAGGACGACATTCTCATGATACCACTTCTCGCAGATCACCCGCGGGAACTGGATCCATACCGCCGACCCGCGCAGGTGCGCCGCGTTCGACATCAGCTCATGCCCGCCCAGATGCCGTTCGAATATCCTGCGGCAGGTCTCGACCGTGTCCTCCTTCGACATGTCGGCAAAGCCAAGCTTGTCACAGGTCTCGGGCAGGGTCTCGACGATGAAGGTCGCGGTGTTGTCGTCGAACTGGTAGGCATGCGCCCAGACCCAGCCGTGTTCGGTCTTCTCGAAGATGAAGGTGAAAGCATCGTCGAACTTCTGGTGCGTGCCCAGCCAGACGAACTTGCATTTGCGAACGTCGATGTCGGGGCGGAACACCTGTTCGTACTCGCTGCGCACCAGGCTGTTGATCCCGTCACAGGCGACGACCAGGTCGTATTCCTTGCGGTACTCCTCGGCCGACTTGAACGTGGTCTCGAACTCCATCCGCACGCCGAGTTCCCGCGCGCGGGCCTGCAAGAGGATCAGCATCGCCTTCCGACCGATCCCGGCAAAGCCATGCCCGCCCGACACCGTGCGCACGCCGTCATGCACCACCGCAATGTCGTCCCAATAGGCGAAGTGCGCCCGGATCGCATCGGTCGAGACGGGGTCGTTCTTCTGCATTCGGGCCAGCGCATCTTCCGACAGCACCACGCCCCAGCCAAAGGTGTCGTTGGCCTTGTTCCGCTCCAGCACCGTCACGTCATGTGCCGGATCGCGCAGCTTCATCGAAATGGCGAAGTACAACCCCGCCGGCCCCCCGC
>JBJTSJ010000028.1:0-8533 GCA_046076605.1 Tabrizicola sp. | reverse complement strand
CCTGCCAGCGCGATCTCGCCCAGGAAATCGCCGAACCGGGGCCGCAGCGCCTCCAGATACTCCGCATCCGGCAGCGCCTGGATCGTCGCCGCCGTCTCATCCGTCTCGCTCCAGACGATGCTGGAGTGGTGCCCGCCTTTCAGCGGCAAGATCGCCAAAGGCCCCGCCGGCATGAAGAACTGCTGCGCCACCCCCTGGTGGTCCTTCTCATGCCGGATCGCCGTGACCAGCGCCGTCTGGCCATAGCCCCAACCCACCCGCTTGATCCCCGCCCGCGCCGCCGTCGCAGACCCACGCCCGTCACAGCCGACCAGCAGCCCCGCCGTCAGCGTCCGGCCCGAGGCCAAGGTCACCGTCACTTCCGATGGCCCCACCTCCTGCGCCACCACCGTCTCGCCCGACAGCAGCGTCACCCCCGGCGTGGCCGCCATGGCCTGCAGGAAGGCCGCGTACAGATGCCGATCCTCCAGCATGAAGCCCATCGGGCCTTCCTCGATCTCGGCATGGTCGAAGTGCAGGAAGAAGGGCGCGGCCCCCTCGCCCGCCCGCCCGTCGCTCGCCTTGATCTCCAGCATCGGCTGCGCCTTGTCGGCCAACCCGCCCCAGACCCCGATCGCTGTCAACAGCCGGACCGAGGCGATGGCCAGCGCATAGGCCCGCCCGTCGAACCCCGCTTCGGCCCGCGCCGGGGCGGGGCGCGCGTCGATCACCACCACCCGGAAGCCACCCTGCGCCAGGGCCAAGGCCAGCGCGGGGCCGTTCAGCCCGCCGCCGACGATCAGGATATCCGCATCGCGTGTCATGCGCCCTAGATAACCCCTGCCGCCCGATTGTCCATGCGTCGCCAAGCCGCTACCCTGCCCTCAAACGGGGGACAAGATGACCGCAACCTGGACGAACATGACCGCCGCCGAGCTTGGCCGGGGGATCGGTGACGGCAGCATCCACCCGGTTGAACTGACCGAATTCTTCCTGGATCGGGTCGAGAACCACTTCCACGCCCCCCGCATCTATGCCCGCGGCACACCCGCCCGCGCGCGCGGAGAGGCGATGGCCGCCGCCGCCCGTGCCAAGGCGGGGTTGCGCAAGGGGCTGCTCGATGGCGTGCCGGTCAGCTGGAAGGACCTGTTCGACACGGCAGGCATCCCGACCGAGGCAGGCTCGGCCCTCCTGAAAGGCCGCACCCCCGACCGCGATGCCACGGTCCTCGAAACCGCGACGCTGCAGGGCCTGGTGTGTCTCGGCAAGACGCATATGTCAGAGCTTGCCTTCTCGGGCCTGGGCCTGAACCCGGTCACCGCCACCCCGCCGAACCTGAACGACGCCAAGGCGGTGCCCGGCGGCTCTTCCTCGGGCGCGGCGGCCTCGGTGGCCTTCGGGTTGGCCCCGGCGGCCATTGGGTCGGATACCGGCGGCTCGGTGCGGATACCCGCCGCCTGGAACGACCTTGTCGGACTGAAGACCACCGCCGGATCGCTGCCACTTACCGGCACCGTCCCCTTGTGCGAACGCTTCGACACCATCGGCCCCTTGGCCCATTCGGTCGAGGATTGCGCGCTTCTCCTTCAGACGATCAGCGGCGGCGCGACGATCGACCTTGCCGGTGCCTCCCTCTCGGGCCTGCGCCTTGCCGTGCTGGAAACCGTCGCGCTGGATGACCTGCGCGACCGGCCCGCGCAGGGCTTTGACGATGCCGTCAGCCGCCTGGGCCGGGCCGGGGCCACGGTCACCCGGATCGCCGTCCCCGAGGTGTCCGAAGCGATGGGCCTAGCCGCAACCCTCTTCACCGCCGAGGCCTATGGCATCTGGCGCGACACCATTGAGGCCGCGCCGCAGAAGATGTTCCCCCGCATTCTGGAACGCTTCCGTTCGGGCGCGACCTTCAGTGCGATGGACTATGTCGCTTGCTGGCGGCGGTTGGAGGCGATCCGCCAGACCTGGGCGCAGCGGACTGCCGTCTTCGATGCGGTGCTGCTGCCGACCTCTCCTATCCTTCCGCCCGATGCAAACCGGCTGATGACCGACGACAACTACTATGTGACCGAGAACCTGCTGGCGCTGCGCAACACCCGGATCGGCAACTTGATGGGCCTGTGCGCCCTGACGCTGCCAACCTCGCAGCCGTCCTGCGGGATCAGCCTGATGTGCCCGCCGGGGCAAGAGGCACGCCTGTTGCGGCTGGGGTCAGCGGCGGAGCGGGCGCTCCGCTAAATCGATTTCTTCAAGGAAATCGTGACGGAGCCTTCAAAGGCTCCGGTCCGGAATTTTTGAAAATTCCGGTCACACCCGGTGATAGGGCGACCCGGCCAGGATCGTCGCGGCGCGGTACAGCTGTTCGGCCAGCATCACCCGAACCAGCATATGCGGCCAGACCATGCGGCCGAAGCTGATCGCCAGGTCGGCGCGGGCGCGCAGCGCGGGGTCAATCCCGTCCGCCCCGCCGATGACAAAGGCCGCATCCTGCCGCCCGCCATCGCGCCACCGGGCAAGGGCCTGGGCAAACTCGGGACTGGACAGGGTCTTGCCCCGCTCATCCAGCACGCACACCGCGGCGCCCTCGGGGATCACCCGCGATAGAAGCGTGCCTTCGGCGGCCATCCCGCCGCCCTTCTTGTCCTCAACCTCATGCTCGACCGCCGGGCCAAGGCCCAGGGGCCGCCCGGTACGGTCAAGCCTTTGCAGGTAGTCGTCCACCAGATCGCGCTCGGGTCCCGCCCGCAGGCGACCCACGGCACACAGGTGCAGCCGCATCAGGCCTTGGCAGTCCGGGCCGCGCCCGCCGCAGCGCCCATCGGCAGCCAAATCTTTTCCAGCTGGTAGAAATCGCGCACTTCGGGGCGGAAGACGTGGACGATCACGTCGCCCGCGTCGATCAGCACCCAGTCGCCGGTCTCCTTGCCTTCCATCCGCACGGAAATCCGCATCTCCTGCTTCAGCCGGTCGGCCAGCTTTTCCGAGATGGCCGCCACCTGCCGCGACGACCGGCCGGAGCAGATGACCATGTAATCCGCCACGTCGGACCGACCGCGCAGGTCGATCTCGACGATGTCTTCGGCCTTGTCGTCATCGACGGATTTCAGGACAAGGGCCAGGACGTCTTGCGAGCTGTGCCCTTCCGGGCTGGCAGCGCCCTCGGCGGGTGTCGGACGCGGACCGGTCGGCAGACCGGTGGCGGGATCAGAATGCGACAGGACCAGGTCCTCCAGAGACGCGCGCGGACAGGAAGGGAAAGGGACAGGCCCACCGCGCCGGGCCTTGGTCCCAGACTAGCACCCGGGCGGGGCAATCTCAACCGAAGGCGGGCGGGTACGCCTTATTCCGCGCCTTGGCAAGGCTTGATCGCGGCCAGCGTCTCTGCCCCCAGCAGGTCCGACAGCCTGCCGTCCGCGATCAGCGGCAGGAAGGGCGCATCCTGGGCCGTGCGGATCAGCACCGACCCCCGCGCATCCTGTGCCGGACCGTTGCCGATGGCGCAGCCGCCAATGCCAAGGCCAAGCGACCCCTGCGCTGCGCCTTCCCGCTTCCACTGGGCGATGTCAGCCTGAACCGCGCGCATCCGCTGGACGTCCGGTTCCGCCAGCGCAAAGTGCCGCGCGGTCGCGCCGGGGGGCAGGGCGATGCCGGTGACCACAGGACGATCCTCCAGCCGGAACGTCTCGCCCAGTTGCTCCTTGCCGCGGGTGGCCCCCAGTTTCAGCTCTGCCGTGCCCGGGCTGATCGCAAGGCCGGGCGGCAGGATCACCACCAGCTCGATCGCTGCGGGGTCCGCTGTCAGCGGGTCCAGCGCCGCCAACCGCGCTGCGGTCGATGGCACGATGGCCGAACAGGCCGCCAGCGCAAGGCTGGCCAAAAGGGGCGCGGGCAAACGCATCTGATTCTCCTTTGACAACGATATTTTGCTGTAATACGATAATTTATCGCCGTGAAAAGAGGTAAGAATGCAAGACCAAACCCGCCTGCAGGCCCTGTCGGGCATCCTGTACTGGGTCGCCCTTGTCCTGTCGGTCCTCCTGCCGCTTCTGGTGCTGGTCTATGCCGGGAAATGGGTGACCGACCCCACCGCGCTCCTCTCCCGCGCGCCCAGCGGGGCAACGGTAACCCCCACACAGGCCGGCCTCGTCGCTGCCATCGCCCTCATCTCCGTCCTGCCGATGGTCGCGGCCCTGCGCGGCATGGTGCGGCTCTTCGCCTGCTACCGCGAGGGCGAGGTCCTGACGGCGGAAAACGCCGAAACCATCCTGCGGATCGGTCGTGCGATGGTGCTGGTCGCCCTCTTCACCATCCTGACCCCCACCCTGCAGACCCTGATCCTCAGCTGGACTGCGCCCGAACGCACCCTCTCCATCGGTCTGGACAGCGGCACCTTGGGATTTCTGATGGCCGCCGGTCTGCTGACCGTCATCGGCTGGGCCATGCGCGAAGCCGCCGTCGTCAAGGCCGAGAACGCGGGGTTCGTCTGATGGCCGAGCTGCAGATCACCGTCCGCCTCGACGTGATGCTCGCCCGCCGCAAGATGCGATCACGCGAGCTGGCTGAACGCATCGGCATCACTGAACAGAACCTGAGCCTCTTGAAATCCGGCAAGGTCAAAGGCATCCGATTCGACACCCTCGCCGCCATCTGCGCCGCGCTCGACTGCCAGCCCGGCGACCTCTTGGAGGCCGAGCCCGCCCCCTAACCCTTCCTGCCCAGAACCTCATCCTGATGCTGCCCAAGGCGCGGCGCAGGCCGGTCCAGCGCCAGCTCCGCGCCCGAGAAGGTCATCGGGCTTCGCACCCCCGGCACGCCCTCGGGCGCGATCTGCAGCCCCCGCGCCACCACCTGCGGGTCGGCAAAGACCTCGGCCAGGTTGTTGATCGGCCCCGCCGGGACCCCTTCCGCCTCGCAGGCCGCCAGCAGGTCCGCCTTGGCCCAGGTCCGCGTCGCCGCCGTCAGCCGTTCGGTCATCGCGGCCCGGTTGGCGATCCGGTCCGCGTTGGTCAGGAACTGCGGGTCCACAGCCATCCCATCCAGCCCCAGGATCTTGCACAGTCGCTGGTACTGCCCGTCATTTCCCGTAGCCAGGATCAGCCAGCCATCCTTGCAGTCGAACACCGCATAGGGCGCCAGGTTCGGATGCGCGTTCCCCATCAATCCCGGAGCCTTCCCCGACGCCAGATAATTCATCGCCTGGTTCGCCATGATGCTGGTGGCAACATCCAGCAGCGCCATGTCTACCTGCTGGCCTTCCCCCGTCCGCCCGCGCTGCACCAAGGCCGCCAGGATCGCCGTCGCCGCATAGACCCCGGTGAAGATGTCGGTGACCGCCACGCCCACCTTCTGCGGCTGGCCATCCGCTGCCCCGGTAACCGACATCAGCCCGGACATCCCCTGGATGATGAAGTCATACCCCGCCCGATGCGCATAGGGCCCGTCCTGCCCGAACCCGGTGATGCTGCAATAGATCAACCGGGGGTTCACCTTGCGCAAGTTTTCCCAGTCGAGGCCATACTTCGCCAGCCCCCCGACCTTGAAATTCTCGATCACCACATCCGCATCGGCCACCAGCCGCCGCACGGTTTCCTGTCCCTCGGCGGTGCGGAAATCGCAGGTGATCCCGCGCTTGCCCCGGTTCGCGGAATGGAAATAGGCGGCGGTCCTTTCGCCCCCCGCCTCGATGAACGGAGGCCCCCAGCGCCGCGTATCGTCGCCTTCCGGGGCCTCGACCTTGATGACGTCGGCACCCAGGTCGGCCAGCGTCTGCCCGGCCCAGGGGCCAGCCAGAATCCGCGCCAGTTCGATGACGCGGATGCCGTCCAGCGGTGCTGCCATGTTACTTTGCCAGTTCTGCGTCGAGGATGGTCTTCAGGTCTTCATAGGCCATGTTCGAATGCTTGGTGCCGTTGATGAACAGCGTCGGCGTCCCCTCGACGCCGTCGGCCTCGAAATTGGTCTGGAACTGCTTGATTAGCGCCTCGGCATTGGCCGTATCGTTCAGGCAGACGTCCATCGCCGCATCTTCCAGGCCAGCCGCCCGGCCGATGGTCTTCAGGTTGTCGACCACCTCTTGCGGGTTTTCCGACGCGGCCCATTCCTTCTGCTTGGCGAACAGCATGTCATGGATGCCGAAATACTTCATCTCGCCGCCGCAGCGCGCGACCAGCGCGGCCCAAAGGCCATAGCGGTCAAAGTAGACTTCGCGCAGGGTAAAGTGGACCTTGCCGGTGTCGATGTAGTCGGTCTTCAGCTGCGGCCAGACCGTTTCATGGAAATGCGCGCAGTGCGGGCAGGTGAAGCCGGCATATTCGACAATCTTCACTTTGGCATCGGCCGCGCCAATCGAATAGTCGCCCACCGCTGGCGCAGTCGCGGCAGTGGTGGTTTCCTGGGCCAGCGCCGGAGTCATGGCCGCAGTCGCGGCAGCGGCAAGGGCAATCATCGCCCGGCGGTTTAGTTTCATCATGGGTCGGCGTCCTTTGTCAGCCCGATGTTCAGGATCGGGGGCGAGTTAAGATGTTTTGCGCCAGCTGTTCAAGCGCGCTGCGCAAGCTTGGGTCGGCCACGCCTTCGGCCACGGCCTCTGCCTTGGCGGTGGTGGCGGGATCAGGGGTTTTCGGCGGCTTCGGAGCCGAGGTGAATTCGGCCTGACCTTCGGCAAAACCGGTGGCTGCTGTCTGGGTAAGGTGGATGTGGTGGACGGCGGCATAGCCATAGACGGCATTGACCCGCTCTTTCAGCACCGGCAGCGCCATCTGCACCATCGGTGCTTCGCTGGCCTTCACCAGAAGGGTCAACGTCGCCCCCATCGCGCCCTTGCCATAGCCGATCTTCACCGGCCGCGTCTTCCGCGCCAACTCCTCGCCCGCGACCTCGGCCCAATGCGTCAGCAGCCGCGCCACGGCAAAGCCGCGTGATTCTCCGGCAGTGCGGACCGCGTCCTTCATCAACCCGAACGCCGGTTCAAAGCCCCGCATGCGGTGCTCTGGCGAGGGCGAGGAAAGCGGTTTGCGGCTCATCGGGTCCTTGTTCCTTGGGTTGCATTCTACCGGAAGGGGACGCGCGTGCCAGTGGTCAGCTTGGGCGCGGGAATAAAGAATGCGTTATGCCGACGCGGGTGTCCCGAAACATTCGTCCCGTTCCCCGGGCACTGGCGGTCACTATCCACTTGAATACTTCCGTTACGACGGAGTCCCGTCGGTGGCTGGGATATTATGGGCCCTGAACTTCGGGGCGAAGAAGAACGCGCTTGCGAGGGAGGAAAGCCGTCCAGTCGATGAACCGAACTTGCGCGGCAATTGCAGACCCAAGCTCTGGATCAAGAACGACGACTTCGCCGTGACCCGTGCCGCGCTGAACGCCGCTGACCCCTGGGGCGACGAGCGGGTAGCTCCGCCGCCGGATCGTCTGACGGGAAGGCAACTGCCGTTCGCCGAACGCTCTCCCTCAAGCTGCCGGTCCAACTCCTTTCCAAACCCTTAACGGCCAAAGCCAACGCTTTGAAATCACACAAATCGCAAGTGCTGTCCTGTGTGGACAGGTTATCGCTCTGGCGCTGCCCACCCGCCAAGCTATCATACCCCCGATGACCTCGGACGCCGCCCTCTCCGCCCAGCTCCTCTCCTGGTACGACCGCCACGCCCGCGTGATGCCCTGGCGCGTCTCGCCCCAGGACCGGGCAGGCGGATTGCGCCCCGACCCCTACCGCGTCTGGCTGTCCGAGGTGATGCTGCAGCAGACCACCGTCGCCGCCGTGAAGGACTACTTCCACCGTTTCACCGCCAGCTGGCCAACGGTCGCCGCCCTCGCCGCCGCTCCGGACGCCGACGTGATGGGCGAATGGGCCGGCCTTGGCTACTATGCCCGCGCGCGAAACCTCCTGAAATGCGCCCGCGCCGTCGTGGCGGATCATGGCGGAGTATTCCCAACGACGCGAGAGGACCTCCTGATCCTCCCCGGCATCGGCCCCTACACCGCGAGCGCCATCGCCGCCATCGCCTACGACGAACCCGCCACCGTGGTGGACGGCAACGTGGAACGGGTGATCTCCCGCCTCCACCGCGTCGAAACCCCCCTCCCCGCCGCCAAGCCCGAACTCACCACCCTCGCCGCCCGCCTGACGCCTACCCAACGCCCCGGAGACTACGCCCAGGCCATCATGGACCTCGGCGCCACGATCTGCACCCCCCGCTCCCCCGCCTGCGGCATCTGCCCCTGGGTGAACGGCTGCGCCGCCCGGGCCGAGGGCGTGCAATCCGACCTCCCCCGCAAATCCCCCAAACCCGACAAGCCCACCCGCCGTGGCACGCTATGGCTCGGCCACCAGGACGGCGCCATCCTCCTTGAACGCCGCCCCGAAAAAGGCCTCCTCGGCGGCATGCTCGGCTTTCCCGGCGACGGCTGGGACGGGCAGGGCGGCCCCGCGCCCGCCGAGGCCCCCTGGCAGGACATCGGCGAGGTCCGCCACACCTTCACCCATTTCCACCTGATCCTCACCGTCCTTGCCGCCCCCATCCAGAACCCCACCCGCGGTGCCCTCATCCCCCGCCGCGACTTC
>JBJTSJ010000027.1:0-2863 GCA_046076605.1 Tabrizicola sp. | reverse complement strand
GCGTGAGGTCGATGCCCAGACCGGTGAACAGATCGGTACCGATGACCTGCTGACAACGTGAGATCAGAACGAGGTCGACGCCCTCGGAGGTGCTGACCCAGGCCGAGGCGCCCAGGGGGCTGCGGCTGCCGAAGGCCGTCTGGGCATGCTCCACCGCCAGTGCACGGACGGTGACGCGCAGATCCACCGGGTTGCCCGAGGTCGGGCCAGATTTGCCTGCCACACGCAAACCCAAAGTCGAGCCCAGGCCCGCTTCAAAACACAGTTGCACGGCACCCGGGTCCCACAGGCCGCCCAGCGCCACGTTGGCAATGCACAGATCCCGTACAGCCTGCAGCGCGAAGCTGCTGTCCCCGCGCGCACCGCCCCCCGGGTTGTCTGCCATGTCGGCGACGACGATCGGTCCCGCCCCGGGCAGGGGCGGCAGCTCGGCCACGCGGCGCATGGCCTCGGTCATGCTCAGGGGAGGTTGGTGCAGTTCGTCTCTCATGCCCCACAACCGCCGCCCGAGGTCGGCCGCCAGCTGCTGCGCCAGCACCTGGTCGCCATCGGTGATCACCCACAGTCGGGCGCCCGCTTCCGGCACGTCCCCAAAAGCGAAACCATGGGCGTGCGAGACAGAAAGCACGCCCTGGCGGCCTTCCAGATCCTGCATGTCGCGCACGAAGCTCTTCAACGGTTCCCGCGTGGTGGGCCAGCTGCCCGCCATGCGGCAGTCCCAGACGGCTGTCACAGGGCGGATGCGGCCCTGTGCGGCGTCAAGAGTCAGTTGTGCAACTTCGGCAGCGCGCTCGTCGATGTCGGTGTGCGGGTAGGCCTTGTACGCCACCATCAGCGTGGCGTGCCGGGTCATGCGCTGGGTGACATGAGCGTGCAGGTCCAGCTCGATGCCGATAGGTACCTCCGGGCCCACGATGGAGCGGGCTTGCTCGATCAGGTCACCCTCACAGTCCAGGCAGTCCTCAGCGGTCATGGCGCCATGCAGCATCAGCATCACGGCCTGCACGGGCATCGCGGCACGCAGGCCGTTCAGCAATTCGTCGCGCAACTGCTCATAGACCGGCTGACGAATCGGGCCCAGCGGCACCGCAGCGGCAAACAGGCCTTCGACCACCTCCCATCCCTGCCGTGAAGCCACGCCGCGTACCGTCTCAATGGCGCTGAGATATCCGCCCGGGTCCACGCCGCTGGCGGAGCCGCGTCGGATGCCTTCAGCCTCGAATGCGCCCAGCCCGGTGGGGGTCGGTGAGTAGGAGTTGTTTTCTGCCAGCAGGCCGGCCAGGAAGAGCTTCATCGTCGATGACGTCGCGGGCTGCGCCGTGAGGATTGAGCTTGACCGTTCTTTTTCCTTGTGTCAAGCTAGTTGCTGAACTGGAAACTTCAGCAGACAAGAGCGACGATACAAGGGCAACGATGTCAGGCGCTTCCCTGGTGGCGCAGGGCCCCGCCGAGCCGCCATGGCCGCGTGCGGCGGTCGCCCAGGCCTTCCTGCTGGTGATGCTGGTGGCAGCCACGTTTTCCTTCGTGCATCGCTATGTGCCCTCGGTGCTCGTGGACCCCATCAAGCGCGAGATGGGCATCAGCGATGTCCAGTTCAGCCTGCTGCAGGGCACGGCCTTTGCGCTGCTTTATTGCGGGGCTTCTCTGGTCTGTGGCTTGCTGGCAGACCGGGTGCATCGCCGCAACCTGGTGGTGCTCGGGGTGGCCATCTGGACGTTGGGCACGGTGCTGTTCGGCCTGTCCACAAGTTACACGGGGCTGCTCGCGAGCCGGGCGATGGTGGGGCTTGGAGAGGCGGCGTTAGGGCCTGCGAGCGTGTCGATGCTGTGCGACTACTTTCGCCCGGAGCGGCGTGGCCGCGCGATTGCCGTCTCGTTCTTCGGCGCCACGCTGGGCAGCGCGCTGGCCTTCGCCGCGGGTGGGCGCATGTTGGAAGCAGCCGCAGCGGGTCAGTACGCCGGCTTGCCCTGGGTGGGGGACCTCGCGCCGTGGCGCCAAGTGGTGGTCTTGATGGGGGCCAGCGGCTTTCTCCTCGTGCCTGCCATCCTGGCCTTTCCGGAGCCCCGGCGCCGGGCGGTGGCTGTGGCCGAGCACCTCGGCGGCCGGGCGCAAGAGCTCTGGGCTCTGCGGGACCGCATCGCGCTGGTGATGCTGGCTGGCGCGACCGTGGCGCTGGCCGACTTCGGATTCAGCATCTGGGCCACCGCGCTCTTGACGCGCGCCCACGGGTTCAGCGTGGCCGATGCAGGCTCCGTCCTGGGAGCCTGCATGCTGATCGCGGGGGTGACCGGGGGATGGCTGGGCGGTGTGCTGTGCGACCGGGCGCATCTGCGTGCACCGCTGACGGGGCGCGTCGACACGGTGGTCCGTGCGGCGGTGGCCATGTTGCTGTCGGCCTGCCTGCTGCTGGTGCCCGGTGGCTGGGCCGCCGTGGCGGCTTTCGCTTGCTGGCAAGTGGCCGCCAACGCCGCGTACGTGGGCTGTGCCTCGGCCTTACAGGACCAGGTCAGCGGGCGCACCCGCGGCATTTCCGCGGCCTTGTCCTTGTGCATGTCCATCGGGTTCGGCATGGGCTTGGGGCCCACCTCGGTGGCCGCACTCAACCAGCAACTGGGTGGCGTTGGCCAAGCCTTGTCCACCAGTCTGCTGGTGGTGCTGCTGGTCTCTGGATCGGCGACGCTGGCCTTTGCCTGGCTGCTGCGCCGCCGCCTGGGCCGGCCATCGTCGGCACAAGGTCTCGTCTGACCACTCGCTTAGAGCGGACATTTTGGTGTCTTTGAGGAACGGACGGAAATGAATATCTGTCAGGTCCCGGATAATTGGCTTCTGCATAATCGGCGTGCTCTGCTCTTCGGGCGCGATG
>JBJTSJ010000026.1:0-7503 GCA_046076605.1 Tabrizicola sp. | reverse complement strand
CGCCCCCCGGCACCGAAGTGCGGGAGGAAATCCTGGCGCGGCAGGGCGACGGCACGGCACAGGCGCCCGGAAATGTCGCACCAGGAGCAGTTCGCGGCTGATCGAGGCAGCGCCAATGCGCGAAATGCCGCGCCAGAGGCGGCATTCGGACAACCGGCACTTGCACAGCGCAGTCCGGATGCTAGCAAGGGGCCAAGGTCGTGCAGGGATGGTGGCAGAATGTGCGGTGTGCGATGCGGGTGTGGCGCGGGCGCGATCCGACGCTGCCTTGTGCGCGGCGCGGCCTGCGAACGCGGCCCCGCCCAGCAGGATCGGAGCTGACGCATGGCCCTGCCGCCCCTGTGGAAAGTCCGGCGCGAACTTGAACGTGTCCGCGTCAAGTCAGTGCGGTTCGCCGGTCGCTGGATTTACGACCCGATCCGCAAGCCGATCTACGACCGGACATCGAAGTGGCGGGTGCAGGTCACGCCCGGCGAGTTTCCCCTGTCCGACCGGGTTGCCGTCTTTGTCATCTACCAGCCGGCGGGCGTGGCGCATTCGATCCTGCTGACGCTCGATCACCTGCGGCGGAACGCCTATTCGGTGCTGGTGGTGTCGAATGGCCCCCTGCGGCCCGAGGATCGCGCCACCCTGGCTGCAAACTGCGCCCTGCTGCTGGAACGGCCGAACGTCGGCTACGATTTCGGCGCCTACCGGGACGGCATCCGGCAGCTCTGGTCGCTGCGGCACGACCTGTCACGGCTGGTGCTGCTGAACGACAGCACCTGGTTTCCGCTCCGCCATGAGGATGACAGCCTGGCGCGGATGGAGTCTCTGAACGCGGATCTTGCTGGGCACATCTTCAAGACCGAAGAGCGGAAGAAGGGCCTTGAAGACCACATCGAGTCGCACCTTCTGATGATATCGCGGACATTTGCCGCCTCGGCGGACTTCCGGCAGTTCTGGGCGGACTATCGCATGTCGGATTTCCGGCAGACGACGATCGACTTTGGCGAAAAGGGCTTTTCCCAGCATGCGATCCGGCGGGGCTGGAAGGTCCGGGCCCTGTTCGGGCGCGAATGGCTGGTGGATTGCCTGGCCTCGCTGAACGACGATCAGCTGGCACAAGTTCTGGAACACACCGTCGACCATTTCACGGACCGAGTAAGAAATGCCGATACCATTCGCCAAGCCGCCCGGGACGGCCAGCCATGGCGACAGGCCTATATCGACTGGGCACATGACTGCCTGTCCAACACCAACTTCTTTGTACTTTCCGGCACTTTCATAATGCCGGCAATGGTTTACGGGCGCCTGGGGTTCGCGAAGAAGGGCCGCGACGTCCCGTTCTATCACGCCCGCAAGAAACTCCTGGAGCTGGAACAGGACGCTCTCATCCCGCCGCTGGACCCCGCGGTACAGAGCGAGATGGCCGAAACCGTACGCACCTGGGTGCCTCCGAAAGACCTGTCGACCTATGGCCGGAAGACACCGCCAAAGCCGGTCAGTGCCCGCAGTTGACCCAAGGCTCCCCCCAGACCGAAGCCACGGTCTCACACCCTTGCCACCCGCCCCGTCCCGCGTCATGACTGCCCCATGACCCGCCACCTTCTCTTCCTCACCGGTACCCGCGCCGACTTCGGCAAGCTGGAACCGTTGGCCGCCGCCGCCCGTGACGCCGGACACCGGGTGACCTTCTTCGTCACCGGCATGCACATGCTTGACCGCTACGGCCTGACCGTGAACGAGGTCCGCCGCATGCGCGGGGTCGGCGTCGAGGAATTCGTCAACCAGGCCGAGGGCGACCCGCAGGACCTCGTCCTCGCCCGCACCGTCACCGGCTTTTCCGCCTACATCCGGGCCGAAAAGCCCGACCTCATCCTCCTGCACGGCGACCGGATCGAGGCGCTGGCCGGTGCGCTTGTCGCCGCTACCAACTACATCCGCTCGGCCCATGTCGAGGGCGGCGAGGTCTCGGGCACCATCGACGAGGTCTTCCGCCACTGCAACACCAAGCTCTGCACCCACCACTTCGTCTCCTCCGACGCCGCCGCCCGCCGCGTCCGAGCGCTCGGCGAACCCGAGGAAACCATCCACGCCATCGGCTCGCCGGAACTCGATTTCCACGCCCGCCCCTCGGGCGTCACGCTAACGGAAGTCCGCGCGCGGTATGACATTCCCTTTGACGACTACGGCATCGCGGTCTTCCATCCGGTGACCTCGGAACAGGACACGATCGCCACCCAGGCGGCTGACCTCTTTGCGGCGCTGGAAAGCTCCGGGCGCAACTTCGTCGTCATCGCCCCGAACAACGACCCCGGCTCGCGCCAGATCTTTGCCGTTCTCGACCGGCTGCCGCCATCGCGCTTCCGCGTCCTGCCCTCGATGCGCTTCGCGCACTTTTCCGAGCTGATGAAGAACGCGGCCTGCATGGTCGGCAATTCCAGCGCCGGGGTGCGCGAGGCTCCGTTCCTGGGCCTCCCTTCGCTCGACATCGGCACCCGCCAGACCAACCGGGCCGAGGCGCCCTCGGTCACAGCCTGCCAGGCCAGCGACCGGGCAGTGATCCTCGACTTCCTGAAAACCCATTGGGGAAGGCCCGCCGACCAGCACGCGGGCTTCGGCACCGGCACGGCTGCCGAGCGCTTTGTCCAGGTGCTGGCCCGGCCCGCCTTCTGGCAGCAGGACCTGCAGAAGGCCTTCCGTGACTAGCCCGACCCCTGGCCGGACTGGCCCCTTGCTGCGGGCCTATCTTGCCGCCAGCCGGGCCATTCCGCTCATCGCGCCCACGGTCCTGCAGCGGCGGCTGGCACGCGGCAAGGAACTGCCCGAGCGCTGGCGGGAAAAGCTTGGCCAGCCCGGCCTGCCGCGCCCCGAGGGCCCGCTGATCTGGCTCCATGCCGTGGGCCTGGGCGAGACGCTGGCCTTGCGCGGCCTGATCGCGGCCATGGCGAACCGGACCGACGCCCACTTCCTCGTCACCTCCACCACGCGCGGCTCGGCAGAGGTCTTTGGCGCCAACCTGCCGCCCCGCACCCGCCACCAGTTCCTGCCGCTGGACGCGCCGGGCTACCTGGCAACCTTCCTTGACCACTGGCGCCCCGCGCTGTCGGTCTGGGCCGAACAGGACCTCTGGCCAGGGGCCGTCGCCGCCACCGATGCCCGGGGTATCCCGCTTGCTCTGGTGAATGCCCGGATGAATGGCGAAGCCTATGCCCGCCGCCGCCGCTGGCAGGGGCTTTACGCCGATCTCCTGTCCCGTTTCCGCCTGATCACAGCGCAGGACGCGACCACCGCAGGTCACCTGCAGGCCCTTGGTGGCCGGGGCGTAACCATCACCGGTTCGCTCAAGGCGGCTGCCCCGCCGCTCAATGCCGACCCCGCCAAACTCGCCGCCGCGCGCGCGGCATTGACCGGCCGCAATCCCGTCCTCCTCGCCTCCTCGCACCCCGAAGACGAATTCGTCCTGCTCTCTGCGCTGCGCAGCCAGCCCCGGCCGCTGACCCTGATCGCCCCGCGCGACCCGCAGCGCGGGCGCGAAGTCGCCGCCCGTGCCGCCGAACACGGGCTGACCGCCACGCTCCGCAGCGCGGGGCAGGGGCCCGAGGCCGACATCTGGATCGTCGACACCTTCGGCGAAATGGGTCTCTGGTACCGGCTGTGCGCCACGACGCTGATCGGCGGCACTTTCGGCCCGACCGAAGGCCACAACCCGTGGGAGCCCGCGGCCCTCGGCTCGGCCATCCTGCACGGCCCACGCACCGCCAACTTCGCCGCCGATTTCACCGCCCTGCACCAGGCCGGGGCGGCACGCCCGGTGCAGCCGGAACAGCTGATCGACGCCCTTATGGCGGATCATTCCGCCATGGCCGACCGCGCTGCCGCCCTGGCCGAAACCGCGCGTGGCTCCGTCGCGCCTTTGGCCGAAGATCTTCTGCAGCTTGCGGGGCTGGCATGAGGCTCTGGCTCTTCCTCCGCCTCTGGTCACTCCTCTGGCATATCGGCCTGCCGGGGGTGCTGCTTTACCTGTGGAAACGCGGCCGCAAGGACCCGCTGTATTCCCGGCATCTTGCCGAACGCTTTGGGCGGTACCCGTCGGGACTGCCCGGCGCGGTCTGGGTCCATGCCGTCTCGCTGGGCGAAATGCGGTCCGCCGTGCCCCTGGTCCGCGCACTTCTGGACCGGGGGGACCGCGTCGTCACCACCCATTTCACCCCCGCCGGTCGGCGCGAGGCGGAACGGGTCTTCGCCGATGACATCCCGCAAGGCCGCCTGATGGCCGTCTGGAGTCCGTTTGAGACGTCATGGGCTTACGCGGGCTTCTTCAAGGCGGTTCGCCCGAAGGCCGGTCTGGTGATGGAAATCGAAATCTGGCCCCGAATGATCTTCGCCAGTCGATCTGCGGGTGTGCCGCTCTTCATGTGCAACGCGCAATATCCAACGAAATCAATGGCGCGCGACGCGAAGATGACTCTCCGTCACAAGCTGATGCAGGGCTTTGCCGGGGCCTTCGTCAAGTCCGACCTGCAGGCGCAGCGCTTCGCCTCGGTCGGGGTGCCGAACATTCATGTTACCGGAGAGCTGCGCTTTGACCAGCCGATCCCGCCGCATCTGGTGAAGGCTGCGCTTGCCCTGCGCCCCGGTCTGGCAGGTGACCGCCCGGTCATCACCTTCGCCTCGGCAGTCGAGGGCGAGGATGACCTTTACCTCGACGCCATCGAAGCCGCGCTTCGCCACCCTTTGCGCCCCTTCGTGGTCTACGTCCCGCGCAAGCCGGAACGCTTCGACGAGGTCGCTGGCCTGCTCGCCGCGCGGGGACTGCGGTTCTTGCGACGCAGTCAGGACCTTGGCCCGACGCTGGCACCCCAAAGCCTTCCCTCCCCCCCGTGGGGAGTGGATGGGGCTGGGGGGTACCCGGCAGACATCTTGCGCGCGGCTGACGGCTCCGCGCTACTCCCTCCCCCTGCCAGGGGGAGGGTCGGGGAGGGGGTCACCCCACGCGACATCCTCCTCGGCGATAGCCTGGGCGAGATGTACTTCTACATCGCCCTTTCCGACCGCGTGGTCACCGGCGGTGGCTTCACCCCGCACGGCGCGCACAACATCATCGAGCCCTTGGCGCTTAAGCGTCCTGTCATCGTTGGGCCCGAAATTCACACCATCGAATACCCGGCGGTCGAGGCGATTGCGGCCGGCGTCTGCCTGCGGGTTGAGACGCCCGCGGCCCTGACCCACGCGCTGACAGACTGGCCCGGCCCCGGGGCGGACACGATCCAGGCCTTCTTCGCTGCCCACTCCGGGGCCACGGAAAAGACGCTTGCGGCCCTGGATGCAGAAGTTAAGACCAGGTAAACAGAAAATCCCAAGGCATTGATTTCATTGATGGGTCAGCGATTGTCCACCGTGGACACCTTTCTCACCACCCACTGAAACCGCCATCAACATTGACCATCTGCCCGGTCATGTACCCCGCCTGGGCGCTGGCCAGGAACAGCATCGCATCCGCGATCTCGTCGGGCTTGGCCATCCGGTCCAGCATGATCAGCTCACCCACCCGGCGCTGGAATTCCTCGGAATGCCCGTTGAACACCGCCCCCGGCGCGATCGTGTTCACCGTCGCCCCCCTGGGCGCCCAGTAGCCCGCGAGCCACACCGTCAGCCCATGGATCCCCGCCTTGGTCACCCCGTAGGCCGAGAAATTCTTGAACGGCATCCCCTCATAGATCCGGTGATGCGCCCCGTTCAGCGCGTACATCGAGGCCACGTTGATCAGCGTGCAGGGCCACTTGCCCACGATGTCCCGGTCCATCTGCCGGGCGATCATGAAGGGCCCCGTCAGGTTCGTCCGCAGCGTCTTCTCCCAGTCGCTGACCTTGAGGTCGGCAAAGTCCGGAAACGGCTGCCCCGCGCCCATCAACAGCTCTCCGGTGATCGCGGCGTTGTTCAGGACGACGTTCGGCTCCCAGCCATCCTTCAGGATGCGCTGGAAGATCCCCGTCACCTCGTCTTCATTCGCGACGTCGAGCGGGTAGAACCGAAACGCCTCGTTCCCCCCATGCGCCTCGACCAGCGCATCGGCCCGTTTGCCCGGCAGGTCCGACGCGATCACCCGCGCGCCTTCCGCCAGCATCCGGCGGACGTAGGTCGACCCCAGCACGCCCCCCGACCCGGTGATGAAGACCGTGCGGCCCTTGAGTTGCTCAGCCATTCTTGGCCTCCTGCATCAGAAACTCCACCAGCCGGAAGTCGAACGGCGTGTCGATGTCGACGCAGCGTTCCGGCGGCATCAGGTAGGGGATCACCCGCCCCTCCCACAGCCCATTCGATCGTTTCAGATAGGCCGGGTCGACCACATAGGTCGAGGCCGCGTGCTCATAGACGACCGGCGCCTGCTGCCGCGCCACTACGCCCCCGGGCAGGGGTTTCGAGACATGCAGCGCGCCGGAGGCATCCGGCTCCACAAGGTTGAAATAGGGATTCTTTCGCGCCTCGCAGCAGCTCATGACCAGGTCAGGATGTTCGGTTTTGTAAAGTTCCAGTGCGGCGGTGATGTCCGAGGGCAGCCGCAGCGGTGAGGTGCAGTCGAGGTCCAGGAAGGCATCGACCGGCCCGACCAGTGCCTCGGACGCCTCAAGCGCGTGCTGCCAGACGCCCCATTTCCCCGCCGTATCGGTCGCCAGATGCGCTGGCCGTAGGCCGATCTTGAGGCAGCCCTTGGCGACGGCGTGGTCGTAGATTTCCTCGTCATCGGTACTGACGACGACGGCATCGACCATCGGATGGGTCAGCAGCTGGTCCAGCGACCAGTCGATCAGCGGCTTGCCGTGGATCGGCCTAAAGTTCTTGCGCGGGACGCCCTTGGAGCCTTTTCGTGCCCCGATATGACCCAGGATCATGGGATTTCCTTTGTGATTTCACCGACGAAGGCCCGTCTGGACCAGGCGTCAGCCACCAGCCGAGCCGAAGCCAGGCACAGATCAAGCCGGGGCATCAGCGGGTTGCCAGACAGGGGCCCGCCGAACGCCAGCCCCAGAAAGTCGCGCATCGCGTCCAGGAACATCGCGTTGCGCTCCAGGGGCAGGTCCAGCAGGCGTGTCCCGGTGGGCTCGGTCACCCGGTAGACCTGCGCGGCGAAGTCGAAGTCTTGCATGTGTTCCGTCCCGCGCAAAGTGGCGCGGCGATGGAGGAGCGGCGTCAGGTAGTCCATCGAGACATCGCCGACAAGCCCCTGACGGCGCAAGCAAATCCGGCTGGCAAAGTCCACCCCGGGGAAGGCCGGATGGCCCAGGCTTTCCACCCGTGTGACCTCAAGCCCAGGGAACAGGCAGGCGGCCAGATCCAGCTCGTGGCAGAGGTCCAGCAGGACCCCTCCGCCATCGGGCCGCGCCGCGTAGCTTTCGGAAAACCGCCAGTTTTGCCGCCACTGGGTCACGTCATGGCCGATGGTCAGAGCGAACTGGAAGACGTCCGACAGGTCCATCGCGGCCAGCGCCCGGACGGCCGGGTGATAGCGGAGCATCAGGC
>JBJTSJ010000025.1:0-3652 GCA_046076605.1 Tabrizicola sp. | reverse complement strand
GTCGGGGGCATGAGGAACCGGAAGGGCCGTCAGCGCGTCGCGCGCGCTGGCACGGCATGCGGCGATGCCGTCATGCGCTTGGCCGGCAGGACCTGGCCACGCGGATCGGAGGTCGAGGTGACCGAGCCGCGCGCAACCCAGGCTGTCAGATCATCGACCGAATAGACGACGCGCCCGCCAAGCTTGTGATAGGCGGGGCCGGTTCCGTAGGTGCGGTGCTTTTCCAGCGTGCGCGCCGACAGGCTGAGGAACGTGGCCGCCTCCTTGGTGCGCAGGTAGCGTGGCGGCAGAACGGCGAGATCGGGTCGCATGGATGGGGCCTCCGTGGGTCTGTGGAAGGCCGTCGGCAAAGGACGGCCTGTCCCGCGCAGGCTGGCGAAGAAGGACCGGAAAGGGGGATGAGAAAGATTTGGGGAGAACTATCCTACCCACACTGCTGGGGGGCTTCACCTCGACGGCAGCGGCTCACAACTTGCGAGAGGTTCCTACTTCCCGGGCTGCTTGGTTGCTACGGGCAGCTTTGCGGCACGGAGCGGAAGTTCACATCGACCACCCGTTACCCTTCGCGGGTGCATCATGACCGAACCGGAGGGCGGAGGCTGTGTGGAAACTGCTCGATGTGGTAGACTTCGGCAGGTGAGGCGGAGGCGGTCATGGCGGGTTTCATCGCGGGCGTTAATCGTGGCCAGTCGATGCTTTTCCCTGACCGGCTGGACGACTGGATCGGTGAGGACAGCCTCGTTCGCGTGGTTGATTTCTTCGTCGAAGAGCTGGACCTGCAGCGGCTTGGTTTCGCCCGCTCGGCCCCGGCGCGGACGGGGCGACCCGGCTATCATCCTGCGGTCCTGCTGAAGCTGTTCATTTACGGATACCTAAACCGCATTCCGTCGAGCCGCAGGTTGGAGCGCGAGGCGGGGCGCAACGTCGAGGTCATGTGGCTGATCGGCAGGCTGGAGCCGGATCACAAGACCATCGCGGACTTCCGGCGCGACAACGGCGCGGGCATCCGCAACGCCTGCGCGAAGTTCGTGGAGCTTTGCCGCCGGATCGGCGTGCTGAAGGGAGCCGTGGTCGCGGTCGATGGCAGCAAATTCAAGGCGGTCAACAACAGGGACCGGAACTTCACCAAAGGCAAGATCGCCAGTCGCCTCGCCCATCTGGAAGCCGAGGTGGAACGCTATCTCGAAGAGGCTGACCGGATCGACCGTCAGGAAACCGGTGCCGCACGCGCCGAGCGTGCCGCTCATCTGTCCGGTCGATTTCACCGCGTCCGACACGAGATCGAGCGCCTCATGGCCATGGACAAGGCGCTGGTCGATGCGCCGGATGGACAGATTTCACTGACAGACCCCGATGCGCGGGCCATGGCCACACGCGCGCAGCACAGCGGACATGTCGGCTATAATGTCCAAAACGTTGTCGATGCCGAGACCCATCTGATCGTGACGCACGAGGTCACCAATCAAGGGCACGACCGCGATCTTCTGAGCAAGATGGCAACACAGGCGAAAGCGGTTCTGCAGCGCGAGGATATGCATATCCTGGCCGACAAGGGATATTTCAGCGCCCAGGAGATCCTTGCGTGCCACGAGGCGGGCATCACCGCGACAGTGCCACGGTCGGATACGTCCGGGGCCCGGTCGAAGGGGCATTTCGTGAAGGCAGACTTCGCCTACGAGCATGACGCTGACATCTATCGCTGCCCGGCGGGTCAGGCGCTGACACACCGCACCACCACCGAGCAGCAAGGGCTGCAAATGCGGCGGTATTGGACGAACAGCTGCAAGGACTGCGAACTCAAGAGCCGCTGCACCACCGGGCAGGAACGACGGGTCTCTCGATGGGAGCACGAGCATCTGGTCGAAGCATCGAACGCCCGACGTCGAGGCCCATCAGCCCCTATGCTTGTTCGCCGCTCGACGGTCGAGCATCCGTTCGGAACGATCAAGTCCTGGACCGGGCCATGCCACTTCCTGACCCGGCGGCTTTCAGGCGTGCGCACGGAAATGGCCCTGAACGTGCTCGCCTACAACATCAAGCGCATGATCGCGCTGGTCGGGATCAAGGCTCTGATGGCCGCAATTCCGGAATAGGAAGAGGTCGCCCTTCGCATCCATCGAAGTTCAAAGCTCGCCAAGGCGCCCAAAGGCTTCCTGACGCGACAATAGCCGGCGTTTGGAACACGCCGGCCCGAAGATTACATCCAAGGTCGGACTAGCGCCGATAAACGATCAACCGTACAGTTTCCACACACCCTCGGCGGAGGCTGTGTAGAAACCGGTCTCTGTGGTAGACTTCCGCAGGTCAGGCGGAGGCGGGCACGGCGGGTTTCATCGAGGGCGTTGATCGCGGCCAGTCGGTGCTTTTCCCGGACCGGCTGGACGACTGGATCGGTGAGGACAGCCTTGTCCGCGTCGTGGATCTCTTCGTCGAAGAGCTGGATCTGCAGCGTCTTGGTTTTGCCCGCTCGGCCCCCGCGCGGACTGGACGGCCCGGCTATCACCCTTCGGTGCTGCTCAAGCTGTTCATCTACGGCTGCCTGAACCGCATCCCGTCGAGCCGCCGATTGGAACGCGAGGCGGGCCGCAACGTCGAGGTCATGTGGCTGACCGGCAAGCTCATGCCGGATCACAAGACCATCGCGGACTTCCGGCGCGACAACGGTGCGGGCATCCGCAAGGTCTGCGCGCAGTTCGTCGAGCTCTGCCGCCGGATCGGCACGCTGAAGGGCGATTGCATCGCCATCGACGGCAGCAAGTTCCGGGCCGTGAACAATCGCGACAGGAACTTCACCAAGGGCAAGATTGTCAGCCGCATCGCCCATCTCGAAGCCGATGTCGAACGCTACATCACCGAGATGGTCCGCATCGACCGACAGGAGGAAGGCGAAGCTCGGGTCGCGAAGGTCGAACATCTGTCCCGCCGCTATGGCCGCATCCGACAGGAGATCGCGCGGCTCAAGGAGATGGACAAGGTTTTGGCCGACGCGCCAGACGGCCAGATTTCCCTGACCGACCCCGACGCCCGCGCGATGGCGACCAGCGCGCGGCATAGCGGCTTGGTCGGCTACAATGTGCAGAGTGCTGTCGATGCCGAGACCCATCTCATCGTCGCGCATGAGGTCACCAATCAGGGCTTCGACCGCGAACAGCTCAGCCCGATGGCCATCGCGGCCAAGACCGCCCTTGGACGGGACGACCTGCATGCCATCGCTGACAAGGGCTATTTCAGCGGGCCAGAGATCCTGGCCTGCCATGAGGCGGGCATCACAACGACCGTGCCGCGGCCAGCAACCTCGGGCAATGCGGCCAAGGGCATGTATGTGAAGGCGGACTTCGTCTATGACGCCGAAAGGGATGTCTATGTCTGCCCGGCAGGCGAGGACCTGATCTACCGCTACACGACCGAGGAACGCAGTATTCCAATCCGGCGATACTGGATCAACGGATGCAAGACCTGCCCGCTCCGCACCAATTGCACGACCGGCAACGAGCGGCGGATTTCACGCTGGGAGCGCGAGGATGAGATGGGTCTCGGCATCGACAGCACTCTGCACATTGTAGCCGACCAAGCCGCTATGCCGCGCGCTGGTGGCCATCGCGCGGGCGTCTGGGTACGTCAGGGAGAGCGGGCCGTCCGGCGCATCAGCCAG
>JBJTSJ010000024.1:0-2543 GCA_046076605.1 Tabrizicola sp. | reverse complement strand
CTCGCGGATTCGGACGAGCCGAACGCACGAGGGTGATTGCAGATCCGGTCAGACACTTCGGGCGCCTGTTGCGCGGGGGATGGTCCTCCGCCCCCAAGAAGACAGGAGCCGACCCCATGTCCAAGAAGGATGCCACCGCTTACGCCGCCAGCCTTGCCGCCACGCTGATGGTCGCGATCACCGTGTTTCAGGCCGGGGACGGCACGCACGGGGCGATGCCGTCCGATGAATACGACGGCGACGAGGCGCTCGTCGCCCTGGAAATAGACCCTTGGCAATGAGGCGCGAAAGCGCCTCACTCCCCTCTTCGGGCCGCGCTCTTCCAGCGCGCCCGTCCGGGAAAACGACGCCGAACCCAGGGGTCTGGCAAGGGAGAGGTCGAGATGGGGGCGGGCAGGGCGAGCCCGCCGGGGAAGAGAGAGCAGCGGCGAGCTCGCCCTGCATCCGCTCTCCCGGAGATCCCGACATGACCATCCATCTTCCCGGCCGCGCTGCGGCGGCCGCTGAAATCGCGCCCGACCTGGCGCGGATCATGGCCGAACAGGCCGAGCGTGAGGCTGCCGAAGTGGCGCTGCACGCAAAGAACAAGGAGGCGCTCTTCGATGGGCTGCGTCAGGTCGGCATTGCCCATGTCCTCGTCAGTTTTGACGGGTCGGGTGACAGCGGCCAGATCGAAAGCATTGACGCCCGGAGTGACCTTGATGCCAGCGTCACGCTGCCCGCCGCCCAGATCACCTTTGCCGGCATCGACTGGCAGAGCGGGGCACCCACCGAGCGCCGCCTGACCCTTGAAGGCGCTATTGAGGAACTGGTCTACGACCTCCTGTCTGACACCCATTCCGGCTGGCAGGACAATGACGGCGCCTATGGCGAGTTCTGCATCGATCCCCGCGCCCGGACCATCCACCTTGAGTTCAACGAACGGTTCACCTCGTCCGAACTCTACACCCATGATTTCTGAGGGGGCGGCGATGGCACATCCGTATCACCACGCACTGTCCTCGGTGAAGAAATGGGGCGGCACGGTCAACGACTTCATCGCGGTGCATGCCTGGTTCGACCAGAGTAAGGAAATCACCGCCGACTTCCGGCACCGGGCGCTGCGCCACCATGCCGAGGGCATCTTCATGGCTGAAACGATTTTCGGTCCCACCCTCACACTCTCGACCGGGCGCATAATTCCGACCCGCTGGGTCTGCGAGCAGCATGTGAAGGAAGATCTCGGCTTCATCCCCAGCTTCGCCGATTGGGTGAAGGCCATCCGGCCCGAACCATGGATGGGCCGCACTAGGCGGATCGAGGCGCTGGTCGATCCACATCTTGCCTCGCCCGTGGTAGAGGTCGCCTGAGATGACCGACCCGGCCTATCGGCGGCTCGGCTTGCCCGCGACGGCCTCGCCCTACACCGTCCTGCGGGCGGCGGTCCGGGCACTCCACCCCGACACGCGCGCCGTGCGCGGCTTCCGGGCTGCGCGCAAGCGCTTCTATCGGTAGATGCTCTGCGCGCATGCCGCGCGACAGGCGACGGGCGACAGGCCCACCGGCTGATCGCTCTGCCTCATCCCCTCATCCCAATCCAGCGCCCGGCCTCTTGGCCGGGGTTTCCCATTCAGGAGGTTCCCATGGCGGATTGCTTCACCCATTTCTCGTGCCTGCTCGACGTCGGCACCCCCGACAAGGCCGCCCGCGCGCTCGCGTTGTTCCAGAGCTTGCGCGAAGCCGATCAGGACGCCGACGAGCCGGAGGTCACGGGCTTCGACCTCGTGCGCCAGGACGCGCCCGAGGGCAGTGCCCTCTGGATCCATGACGACGACCACGGCGATGTCGAGGCGGTTATTCGCTTCGTGCTGCGCCTTGCAGACGAACTCGACCTCATCGGCCTCTGGGGTTTCCAGTACGCCCTGACCTGCTCCTGGCCGCGCCTCGATGCCTTCGGTGGCGGCGCGCATGTCATCGACCTCGGCGCGCGCAAATCCATCGGCTGGATCAGCACACAAGAGTGGCTGGTCGCCGCGCTCAACGGGGAGGGCGCCGATGCCTGAGGTCATCTACACCACCGTCTACCAGTTCCCCGAACTCTCAGATGCCGCCAAGGAAAAGGCGCGCAGCTGGTATCGCGAGCTTGGCCCCCACGACGATTGGTGGGACGCGGTCTATGAGGATTTCGAAAGGGTCTGCGAAATCCTCGGCATCCGCCTGAAGACCACCCCCGTCCGCCTGATGGGCGGCGGGACTCGGGCCAAGCCCTGCATCTGGTTTTCAGGGTTCTGGAGCCAGGGCGACGGTGCCTGCTTCGAAGGCTATTGGTCCCTCACCAAGGGTGCCGCCGCGCGTATCCGGGACTACGCTCCGACCGACGCAACCCTGCATGGCATCGCGGATCGGCTGCAGGCCATCCAGCGCCGGAACTTCTACCAGCTCGCCGCCGAGGTCAGCCATCGGGGCCGCTACTATCACGGATACACCATGTCCGTGGACGTCAGCCGCGACAGCCCGACCTGGCAACCGCCGACCGAGGACGCGGAGGAGATCGTGACCGAGGC
>JBJTSJ010000023.1:0-9822 GCA_046076605.1 Tabrizicola sp. | reverse complement strand
TCAGCACCAGCCCATCCCCCAGCGCCGAGACGGTGACGTGGAACACCTGCTCCTGCCCCTCGCGGCGGAGCGTCATCCGGGTCTCTTGCGGCGGCGTGTCGGGCGTGGCCGCCGCCAGCGCCGCCAGCACCGAAGGCGCGCGCACGGCGATGGCCGGATGGCGACCGATCATCCCCTCGCCCAGCAGTGCGACGGCGGCTGCGTTGCAGTCCTGCACCCGGTCACCGTTCCTGACCAGCATGGCAGGCATCGGAAGTCCGGTCAGCAGCCGGGAAAGCTGGGACTCTGTCATTCTGGCATCACTCCGCCCGCGCGTGGCCCGCGTGGCTTGTCTTGCGCGGGAATAGCAGTAAATTCCCGACAGTACACGTAACGCGGTGCGGAACCGGCCCTTCTCCGGAACACTATCGGCGCCCGCATGGATCCCTGACCCACGAAATGGCGGCGCCCTACCTGGAATGAGCCGGAGCGATGTCGCAGAAGCTGAGATGCCTGGTAATCGGGATTCCGGAGGCGAAAGCCGCCGAAGGGAGCCTGCGACCGGAAGAGTTTGCCTCGATCGAACTGTCCACCCTGGACGATCTTCAGCCGCTGCCGCCGACGCTGGAGCTGGTGGTGACGCCGCTGTTCTGCATGACCTTCGACGCGCTGGAGATCATCGAGCGGCTGGGAGCGCAGGATTACCGCAAGACCCTGCGGGTGATGGCGCCCAAGCTGCCGAACCGGCAGGTGGTCCTGCGTGAGCTGCGCAGCCATGCGGCGCGGCAGGGGATCACGATCGAGCTGGTGGAAGAGGGCTAGTCCGGGTCAGACCCGGGTCAGTCCGGCACGGAACCGGCGCGCGTTCGCCTGGTAGCTTGCGGCCGAGGCCAGAAGGCGCGCCTGCGCGATCTCGTCCAGCTGCCGCACAACCTTTCCCGGCGCGCCCATGACCAGGCTGCCATCCGGGATCTCTTTGCCTTCGGTGATCAAGGCGCAGGCCCCGATCAGGCAGCCCTTCCCGATCTTCGCGCCGTTCAGGATCGTGGCCCCCATGCCGATCAGCGTGCCGTCACCGATGGTGCAGCCGTGCAGCATGGCCTTGTGGCCGATGGTGCAATTGTCGCCGATGGTCAGCGGATAGCCCATGTCGGTGTGCAACACGCAATTTTCCTGCACATTTGTCCCGGCCCCTACCCGAATCTCTTCGTTGTCGCCCCGAATCTGCGCTCCGAACCAGATCGAAGCATCGGCGCCGACCACGACTTTGCCAATCAGCGTGGCCTCGTCGGCCACCCAGGCCAGCGGGTCGATCAGCGGGGCGATCCCGTCCAGAGCATAGATCATCGGGCTTCGAACTCCTCGTTCAGGGTGCGGACGAAGGCAGAGAGATGCGGCTGGCGTTCGCGTTTCAACCGCTCGGCCGTCAGGATGGTCTTCAGGCGGTCAAAAGTCGCCTCTAGATCGTCGTTCACCAGGACATAGTCGTACTCGGCCCAGTGGCTGATCTCGTCACGGCTTTTCGCCATCCGTCCGGCGATGACTTCGTCGCTGTCCTGGGCGCGGGTCCGCAGGCGCCGATCCAGTTCGGCTATCGACGGAGGAAGGATGAAGATCGACACCACATCGCCGCGCATTGCCTGCTTGATCTGCTGGCCGCCCTGCCAGTCGATGTCAAAGACCGTGTCGGTGCCCGCCTGCATCGCGGCCTCGACCGGGGCGCGGGGGCTGCCGTAGAAGTTGCCGAAGACCTCGGCATGTTCCAGCATCTGGCCCTGAACGACCATGGCCTGAAACTCGTCCCGACTGCGGAAATAGTACTCCCGGCCGTCTTGCTCTCCGGGACGCGGTTTTCGCGTGGTGGCGGAAATGGAAAAGCGCATCGTCGGGTCCCAGGCCATCAGCATCCGGGAAAGTGTCGACTTTCCGGCCCCCGAGGGCGAGGAGAGGATCAGAAGAAGCCCGCGCCTGGGGGATTTGGGGGTCATGCGTCATTCCACATTCTGGACCTGTTCGCGCATCTGATCGATCACGGTTTTCAGGTCAAGACCGATGCGGGTCAGCGCCAGGGACTGAGCCTTGGAACACAGAGTGTTCGCCTCGCGCATGAATTCCTGCATTAGGAAGTCCAGCTTGCGGCCCACGGGGGCGGGGTCAGCCACGAGAGCGCGGGCGGCGTCCACGTGGGCGGACAGGCGATCAAGTTCCTCGGTCACGTCAGTCTTGACCGCCAAGAGCGCCAGTTCCTGCGCAAGGCGCGTTTCGTCGACCGCATCGCTGGCAGCCAGCACGCGCGCCAAAGCCTCGCGCAGAGTGTCGGCCTGGGTGGCGGATCGATTTGCGGTTTCGGCTTGTGCATCGGCGGTCAGTCCGGCGATCCGGTCCAGTTGTGCCGCCAGAACCTGGGCCAGTGCCCGCCCCTCGGCGCGGCGCATCTTGGCGAAATCGTCCAGCAGCGCCGGAAGATCCGCCACCAGGGCGGCGCGTACCGGGCCAGTGTCGACATCCTGCGCGCCCAGGTCGATCACCCCGCGCAGGGTCAGGACGTCGGCTGCCGTCGGCTGGCGCAGCGTGACGCCCACATCCATCGCCGCCGCCTCGACGCGGGCCACTGCCTGGAGGGCCGCGGAAAGGGTGGGTTCGCTTAGCCGGAATGCAGCCTGATCTGCTGCCTCGTCCTGCGTGACCTTTAGCGTCAGGCTGATATTGCCGCGCTGGACCGCCTTCTGGAGTTCGGCCCGCACCGCCGCCTCCAGACCGTCGATCCAGTCCGGCACCCGCAGCCGCAGATCCAGCCCCTTGCCGTTCACCGACCGCAGATCCCAGACCCAGGCATAGCCCGCCCCGGTCCCTCGCCGAGCGGCGAAGCCTGTCATCGAAATCATGCGAGCCTTTCTGCGCCCGGGGGCACGGTATTTACCATTTGATTAGATTTTCGGCCGAATCCGAACGATCCGGAGTATCTTGCTTTCATGGCGCGACAGGCTGATGCCTCGCAAGGGGCCTGCTGCAAGGATCGGAGACAAAGATGACCTTGGGATTTCTGGACCGACTTCGGCCGCAGCCGCGCCCTGCCCCGCAGATCGTCATCGAAGGCCTGTCCCAGGCCCGCGCCTATTGGGAAGGTTTGAGGCAGGGCGGTGCAATTCCATCGCGGCGGGAGGTCGATCCGCGTGGATTGGTCGGCGTGCTTGACCGGGTCTTTCTGGCGGACCGCATCGGCCGCGGGATCGCGCAGATCCGGATCGCGGGGTCGGGCATTGCCGATTTTGCCGGGCTCGACGTGCGCGGCTTGCCGCTGAGCTGCCTGTTCAGCGCCGAATCACGCCGCCAGTTGGCAGATACGCTGGAGCAGGTTCTTGCCGGACCGGCGGTCGCTGAAATCGACCTTGGCTCAGACCGCGCACCGGGCATTGGCCTGGTGTCGCGGCTGTTGTTGCTGCCGCTCGATGATGATGCGGGCGGGCGGCTTGTGCTTGGGGTAATGGGATTTGGCGAAAAGCCCCCGGCCCGGTGCAAGCTGCAGATCCTGTCGCGGCGGGAAGAAGCGCTGCTGCTGCCGCAAGCCCCGGCTGCAACGACCGAGAGTGTCATGGCCCCTGCGCCGATCCGGCGCCTGGGCCATCTTGCTTTGGTGCATAGCGCCGAATGAAGAAACGGCAGGGATTGACCCTGCCGCTCCTGTTCCGGATTGATCCGAGTTAGAGAGCGACGCGCCGCGCGGCTTCGCGCTGCGACGACAGCTCTTCCGCCACCAGGAACGCGAGTTCCAGCGACTGCGAGGCGTTGAGCCGCGGGTCGCAGGCGGTGTGATAGCGGTCGGCCAGGTTTTCGTCGCTGACAGCACGCAGACCACCGGTGCATTCGGTCACGTCCTGGCCGGTCATCTCGAAATGCACGCCGCCGGGCTGGGTGCCTTCCGCCTTATGGATCGCAAAGAACTCGCGCACCTCGCGCAGGACGCTGTCAAAGGGCCGGGTCTTGTAGCCCGAGGCCGCCTTGATCGTGTTGCCGTGCATCGGGTCGCAGGACCAGACGACACTGGCGCCTTCGGACTGCACGGTCTTGATCAGGCGCGGCAGGTTGTCGCCGACCTTGCCTGCTCCAAACCGGGCGATCAGGGTCAGGCGACCGGGCTCGTTTTCCGGGTTCAGCTTGGCCATCAGAACCTTCAGGTCCTCGGCGGTGGTCGACGGGCCGCACTTCAGCCCGATCGGGTTCAGCACGCCCCGGCAGAACTCGACATGCGCGCCGTCGGGCTGGCGGGTGCGGTCGCCGATCCAGATCATATGGCCCGACCCGGCCACGTTCTGCCCGGTGATCGAATCCACCCGGCACAGCGCCTCTTCGTATTCCAGCAGCAGCGCCTCGTGGCTGGTGTAGAAGTCCACACGGGACAACTCATTCGCCGTGTCACTGTTCACCCCGGCTGCGTTCATGAAGTCGAGCGCATCGGAAATCCGGTTTGCCATCTCGCGGTAGCGTTCCGCCTTGTCGTGCTCGGCAAAGCCCAGGGTCCAGGAATGGACGCGGTGGATGTCGGCAAAACCGCCGGTCGAGAAGGCGCGCAGCAGGTTCAGCGAGGCCGCCGACTGGGTATAGGCCTGCAACATCCGTGCCGGATCAGGAATCCGCGCCTCGGGGGTCGCGTCAAACCCGTTGATGATGTCGCCCTTGTAGCTGGGCAGTTCCACGCCGTTGATCACCTCGGTCGGGGCCGAACGCGGCTTGGCGAACTGGCCCGCCATGCGGCCGACCTTGATCACCGGCACCTTGGCGGCATAGGTCAGCACCACGGCCATCTGCAGCATCACCCGGAAGGTGTCGCGGATGTTGTCAGCTGAAAACTCGGCAAAGCTTTCGGCGCAGTCGCCGCCCTGCAACAGGAAGGCCTTCCCCTCGCCTGCCAAGGCCAGCGACTTCTTCAGCCGCCGCGCCTCACCGGCAAAGACCAGCGGGGGATACTTGGCCAGCTGCGCCTCGACAGTCTTCAGCGCACCCTGATCGGGATATTCCGGCATCTGAATCCGCGGCTTCGCGCGCCATGCCGTTTTCGTCCATCCCTTGGTCATCGTTCCGCTCCAAAGCCTTGCAATCGGTCAGCGATATACGCCCCCGTTTCCGCCTTTGCAAAGGGCGATTGGGCGGAAACCGACGCTTTCGGCCCTTGCGGCGGGCCCGAATTTGCGTTTCCTTGGCCTGCAAACGACATCAACAGGTCGCAGACATGACGCTCGCGCCGCGCAAGGCCACCCAAACACAGAAGACCTCGGCCTCCCGGCGCTTTGTCTTCGTGCTCTTGGACAAGTTCACGATGATCTCCTTTGCCGGGGCCATCGAACCCTTGCGCATCGCCAACCGGGTCTCGGGCGAGACGCTTTACACCTGGATCCTGTGTGGCGAGGGGCACGAGAAATCTTGTTCCAACGGCGCGACCTTCCGGCTGGAGCTTGGGCTGGACGAGATGGACCGCGAGGACACGATCCTGGTCTGTGGCGGACTGGACATCCAGCGCACCACGACGAAGGGCATCGTCAACTGGCTGCGGCGCGAGGCGCGGCGCGGGGTGACCATTGGCGGCATTTGCACCGGGGGCCACGCGCTGGCCAAGGCGGGGCTTCTGGACGGCAAGAAGGCGACGATCCACTGGGAGAACCAGGACGGTTTCGCCGAGGAATTCGAGGATGTGAAGCTGACCAAGTCGGTCTACGTCATGGACGGCAACCGCTGGACGACGGCAGGGGGCATTTCCTCGATCGACCTGATGCTGAAGATCATTGCCGCCGACCATGGCGAGGATCTGGCGAATACTGTCGCCGACCAGATGATCTACACGACAATCCGCACCGACCAGGACACCCAGCGTCTATCGATCCCGACCCGAATCGGCGTACGGCACCCGAAGCTGTCGCAGGTCATCCAGATGATGGAGGGCAACATCGAAGACCCGATGTCCCCCGCCGATCTGGCCGAGAAGGTTGGCATGTCGACCCGCCAGTTGGAGCGTCTGTTCCGTCGTTATCTGAACCGATCACCCAAGCGCTACTACATGGAATTGCGGCTGCAGAAGGCGCGGAACCTGCTTATGCAGACCGACATGAGCGTCATCAACGTGGCCCTCGCTTGCGGTTTTGCCTCACCTTCGCATTTCTCCAAATGCTACCGCAGCCATTACTCGACCACCCCCTACCGTGAGCGTGGGACGCAAGGCATGCCCGGCGCAGTGCCGGTTAGGTTGTCGATCTGAAGCGCGCAGGCAATGGTTAAGACCACGTTACCGGAAATCCACAAACCATTGATACATATTTCAAATGTGGTGCTTGTCCACCGTGGACACTACTGCGCCGGCGCCATCCGGTAGACCGCCCCGTCATAGACTGACAGGAACCAGATCGACCCGTCCGGCGCTTCGACCACGTCGCGGACCCGCCCCGTCTCAGCCGCGCTGATCCGTTCCTCGGCGAACCCGGTCGGCGCGGGCGTGTCGGGGTCAAGCCGCCCCAGGAAGTCGCTGTTCAGAGACCCGAAAAGGATGTCCCCCGTCCATTCCGGGATCAGCTTTCCCGAATAGACCACCAGGCCCGAGGGGGCGATGGAGGGGTCCCAGACGTGCAGGGGCTGCTCCATCCCCGGCATCTCCGTCCCCTCGCCGATCTTGCCGCCTCCGTAGTTCTCGCCGTAGCTGATGACGGGCCAGCCGTAGTTCAGGCCCGCCTCGGGGTCGTTCAGCTCGTCCCCGCCCTGCGCGCCGTGTTCGACCGTCAGAAGCCGCCCCGAAAGATCCAGCGCCGCGCCCTGGATGTTGCGGTGCCCGCGAGAGAAGGCCCCCGGCAGCCAGCCGTCCTGTACGATCCCGGGGCTGCCATCGCGGGCCAGAAGGATTATTTTGCCTGCCGAGTTCTGCCGATCCTGCGCCTCCATCCCGTCCGGCCCGGTCCCGCGGTCCCCGGTCGTCAGCGCGATGCGACCGTCGGGCAGTTCGACCAGCCGCGACCCGAAGTGGCGCCCGCCGGGGAAGCCGTTGCCGACGAACAGCGTCTCGAAGTTTTCCAGCCGGGTTCCGTCTTCCGACAGCCGCCCCACACCCGCCGCCGTCGCGCCGCCGCCGTCGGCCCCGGTCGAGAAGCTAAGCCAGACCTCGCGGCTGGTGGCGAAATCAGCGGAGACCAGAACGTCAAGGAGGCCACCCTGCCCGTCCACCAGGACCTCTGGCAAGCCGTCGATCTGCTGCACCTTGTCACCCGCAAACCGGGTCAACCGTCCATCCCGTTCGGTCACCAGGAAATTGCCGTCAGGCAGGAAAGCCAGGGCCCAGGGCTCTTCCAACCCCTCTGCCATCGGAGTGATCGCCATCGTCCCGACCGAGGTCGTAACCTGATCGGCCAGCGCGACCGACGACATCATCGCGACACAGGCAGCCGCACGCAGAACCGGGATCATCGCATCCTTCCAAAGTGGTTGGGGTCCTGCCCCGCGTCCAGACATCTAGATAGTATCGGCACCGGCGAAGTCGACATCGCTTCCCCGAGGGCAGCCAGCATGGGGCTTCCCATTTCACAATCTGCACACTACGGTCGGCACAGGATCGCGATCCAACTAGGGAGACAACAAATGAAGAAACTACTGCTGGCCGCTTCGGCCTGCGCACTTATGGCTGGCGCTGCTGCGGCCGAGGATGTGAAACTTGGCATCCTGATTGGCTTTACCGGCCCCATCGAATCCTTGACCGGTCACATGGCGAACGCTGCCGAAGCCGCAATGGCCGAAGTCAACGCTTCGGGCAAGGCCAAGAACACCTACACTTCGGTCCGTGGGGACTCGACCTGCACCGATGCCGCCGCTGCGACCGCTGCCGCGGAACGGATGGTCACGGCTGAAGGCGTCAAGGGCATCATCGGCGGCGACTGCTCGGGCGTGACCCGCGCCGTGCTGACCAACGTCGCCATGCCGAACGGCATCGTGATGGTCTCGCCTTCGGCGACCTCGCCCGCGCTGACCGCCGACCCGGACAATGGCCTCTTCTTCCGCACTGCCCCGTCGGACGCCCGCGAAGGCGAAGTCATGGGCGAAATCCTGGCCGAGAAGGGCGTGAAGTCGATCGCGCTGACCTATTCGAACTCGGACTACGGCAAGGGCCTGGCCGAAGCGATCGCCGCGGGCTTCACTGCCAAGGGCGGGACCGTGACGATCAACGCAGCACACGACGACGGCAAGGCCGACTATTCGGCCGAAGTCGCGGCGCTGGCTGCGGCGGGTGGCGACCTGCTGGTCGTGGCCGGCTATCTGGACCAGGGCGGCAAGGGCATCATCCAAGCCTCGCTCGACTCCGGCGCCTTCTCGACCTTCGGTCTGCCGGGCGGCATGGTGGGCGACAGCCTGCCCGCAGCCATCGGCCCGGCTCTGGACGGGTCCTACGGCCAGGTCGCGCAGTCGGACAGCGCTGGTGCTGGCATCCTGACCGAAATGGGCAAGGCTGCGGCCACCCCCTACGACGCGACCTCGCCCTACACGATGGAAAGCTATGACGCCGCCGCGCTGATCATGCTGGCCATTGAGGCTTCGGGCTCGACCGACCCGAACGTCTACAAGGAAAAGATCCTTGAAATCGCCAACGGACCTGCTGACGGTTCGGGCACCAAGATCCTTCCGGGCGAGCTGGGCAAGGCGCTGGAGCTGATCGCTGCCGGCACCGCCGTCGACTATGACGGCGCTTCGGGCGTGACCCTGATCGGGCCGGGTGAATCGGCTGGCCGTTACCGCCAGTTCGAGGTCAAGGGCGGCAAATACGAAACCGTCACCTTCCGCTGATCGAAGGCGCGACGCGGATTTGCGATGATCACGGCCCGGGCGATGACCCCGGGCCGTGGCATAAGGAAAAGGCCCCCCATCCGGTTCAGCCGGAAACGAGGATGGGCCACGACAGGGGAAGACCATGATCAGGGTCGAGAAGCTGCACAAGCATTTCGGCGGCTTTCATGCCGTTGACGGCGCATCGCTGGAAATCAAGACCGGTACGATCACCGGGCTGATCGGACCAAACGGCGCGGGCAAGACCACACTGTTCAACGTGATCGCCGGACGCTACTTGCCGACCTCAGGCCAGGTCTTCATGGACGGCGAGGACATAACCGGCCTGCCGCCGCACAAGCTGTTCGACAAGGGCCTGTTGCGCACCTTCCAGATTGCGCACGAGTTCGGATCGATGACCGTGCGCGAGAACCTTATGATGGTCCCGCCGCGCCAGGCGGGGGAGAAGCTGTGGAACGCCCTCTTTTCCCGCGCGCAGGTCGCCGAGGAAGAGGAACGCATCCGCCAGAAGGCTGACGAGGTGCTGGAGTTCCTGACGATCAGCCACATCGCCGACCAGAAGGCGGGCATGATCTCAGGCGGGCAGAAGAAGCTGGTGGAACTGGGCCGCACCATGATGGTCGACGCCAAGATCGTCTTCCTGGACGAGGTCGGCGCGGGCGTGAATCGGACACTTCTGAACACCATCGGCGATGCCATCGTGCGGCTGAACAAGGAACGCGGCTACACCTTCTGCGTGATCGAGCACGACATGGATTTCATCGGCCGCCTTTGCGACCCGGTGATCTGCATGGCCGAGGGCAAGGTTCTGGCCGAGGGCACCGTCGAGCAAGTCAAGAACGACGAACGCGTGATCGAGGCCTATCTGGGCCGGGGCCTGAAGAACAAGCTGAAGGACGGCGCGGCGTGACGACGGTGCCTCATCGGGTTTCCCCTACCCCGCCCAAGACGGGGCCGGGGGTCGGGCGTCCTATCCGGACAAGCGCGTCGCGATCATCGCGGCGCCGGTCTCGGAAGGCCCGCCCCATGCTGAAC
>JBJTSJ010000022.1:0-2870 GCA_046076605.1 Tabrizicola sp. | reverse complement strand
CCCGCGCCATGATCCGGCCTCGGGCATGGTCGACGACTCCCATGACCAGGAACAGGAAGGCCATCAGAAGGGACAGCGCCAGCAGCGTCTCCTCGGACCGCGAGACAAGCACCCGATCATAGACCTGCAGCATGTAAAGGGGTGCCGTCAGCATAAGAAGGTTGACCAGGGCCGAGAACAGGAAGGCCGCCAGCACCGCCTGCCGAAAGGCCGCACGGGCGCCGTCCAGCTCGGCCAGACCCGGTGCTATCCCCGGCGCTGCGGTCGCGTCCTTTGCCATCGGTCCTTCCTTGGCGTCTTCCTGCCATGCGCGACGCATCTGCCACGTTTGACCGTTGTCTTGGTCAAGTGGGGCACGTATGCCTTGGCCCAAGGCCGTCGAAGACTATCGTTAACGGCTCTGAGGCCGGACAGTAGGGACATGGGTCTGAACATTTCATTGATTTCTGGGCGTCTTGCGCAGATTTCGGCCCTGCTTCTGGCGGCGGGCCTCTTGGCGGGCTGCGCCGCCCCCGCTGGCCCCGATGCGATCAACGACCCGTTCGAACCCGCGAACCGCAAGGTCCATGCCTTCAACAAGTGTGTTGACCGCGCGCTTGTCGGGCCTGCGTCCAAGGGCGTCGGCATCGTCCCCGAACCCGTCAAGCAGGGCATCGGCAACCTCGCCGACACGCTCTCGCTGCCTGGCGACATCGCCAACAACCTCCTGCAACTGCGCCTCGTCGCTGCCGGAGAGAACACGCTGCGACTCGCCGGCAACCTGACCTTCGGCCTCGGTGGCCTGATCGACTTCTCCTCGGCCATCGGGCTGGAAGGCAAACCCACCGACTTCGGCGAGACGCTGCATGTCTGGGGCGTGGGCGAAGGCCCCTACCTGGAACTGCCGCTGGCCGGTCCCTCGACCGCGCGTGATACCGTGGGAATGATCGTCGACACGGTATTTGACCCGGTCAGCCGCGCCCTTCCAGTGCGCGAGGCGAATGCCGCGCTGGGCATCCGGCTCTTCTCACGCCTTGGTGATCGCGACCGCTTCTCCGAAACCGTGGATTCGGTTCTATATGACAGCGCAGACAGCTATGCTCAGGCACGGCTTCTGTACCTGCAGAACCGGCGTTTCACCCTGGCGCGCGCCAAGGCAACAGGAGAGGCCGCCGCCACGGATGACGGGTTCATCGATCCCTATGCCGACGCAGGCGGAACGGTCGAACCCTCTGCCGAAGCGCCCGCCGACGCCGGTTTCATCGACCCTTACGAGGACCCCTATGCCCAGTAACCCGACCCTCTCGCGCCGCGGCCTTCTGGCTGGCCTGGCCATCGCACCGCTTCTGGCTGCGCTGCCCCGCCCGGCAGCCGCGCTGACCGCGGATGCCGCGAAGGCGCTGGTCGACAAGACGGTTGCCGACATCAATTCGATCATCAACTCGGGCAAGTCCGAAGGCGCCATGCTGAAGGATTTCGAAAAGCTCTTCACCCGCTACGCCGACGTGCCGACCATCGCGCGGTCGGTCCTCGGCACCGCGGCCCGCTCGGCCTCCAAGGGCCAGCTTTCGGCCTATACCAAGGCCTTCCAGAGCTATCTCGCCCGCAAGTACGGCCGCCGCTTCCGCGAATTCGAAGGCGGCAAGATCGACGTGGCCGAAGCCCGCGCGGTGAAAAGCTACTTCGAGGTGATCTCGACCGCCCGCCTGAAGGGTGAGGCCCCGTTCGAGGTGCGCTGGCATGTGTCCGACAAGTCCGGCAAGGACCTGTTCTTCAACATCATCATCGAGGGCGTGAACATGCTGGCGTCCGAACGGACCGAGATGGGCGCCCTTCTCGACCAGCGCGGCGGCGACCTCGACCGGCTGATCGCGGACCTCAAGACGCTCTGACCGTTCCGCCCTAGGGGGCACGATTTCTTCGAAGAAATCGCAGCGGGGCCTTCAAAGGCTCCGGTCCGGAGTTTTCGAGAACTCCGGTGCGGTCCGTCTCAGTTCCCGCTGCCCAGCAAATCTTCGATCTGCCCCGCCAGGTCGTTTGCAACCCCGCCTTCGACCGGGCCTTCCTGTACCGCCCCTTGCGGCGGCGCTCCGTCATAGACCGGGATCTTCTCGCCCGTTTCCGGATCGACATAGATCTCGTCATAGGTCGGCGCGTTCGGATCGTCGAAATAGGGCACGTCCTCGGCCGCGATGGCGCCTTCCGTTGTGCTGGGATCAACCGGCACATAGGTCGAATCCGGGATCTCGGTGATCAGCGGATTGGCCGGCTGGCCTTCGTTGATCCGCACCATCACCTCGTGCCAGATCTCCGCCGGCAGCCCCCCGCCGGTGACCCCGGTCAGGGGGCGGTTGTCGTCATAGCCCATCCAGACGCCCACCACGTAATCCGCCGTGAAGCCCACGAACCAGGCATCCCGCGCGCTTTGCGTGGTGCCGGTCTTGCCCGCGGCCTCCCGGTCGTCCAGCCGCGCCCGACCCCCCGTGCCCGAGTTCAGCACCTCGGTCATCATGTAGGTCAGCCCGCGCGCCGCCTTTTCGCTGATCACCCGTTCGCCGATCCCGCCGCCCGCGCCGAACAGGGGCTCGTCCATTCCCTTCAGCGTCAGCGCCTCGAACCCATAGGGCGTGACCGAGGACCCCCCGTTCAGGATGCCCGCAAAGGCCCCCGTCATGTCGATCAGCGTCGATTCCGACACCCCCAGCGCCAAAGCCGGCCCGTCCGCGAAGTTCTGCGCCAACCCGAAATCTGTCGCCACCTGCTTGACCAGGTCGCGCCCCACCGCCTCGGACACCCGAACCGCCGGGATGTTCCGGCTTTCCGCCAGCGCTTGCGTCAGCGTGATCTCGCCCTTGAATTCCTTGTCATAGTTCTGCGGACACCAGTCGCCC
>JBJTSJ010000021.1:0-3108 GCA_046076605.1 Tabrizicola sp. | reverse complement strand
GTTCCTGTCGAACCTGCCGGCCGACTACAAGCACCCCGCCGACTACGGAGCCATCGTTACGGATGACCTGTTCCAGATGGGCAAGCAGGCGGCAGACGTGCTGGCCACTGCGATGGGCGGCAAGGGCAAGGTCGGCTGGATCTATCACGATGCCGCCTACTACGTGACCAACCAACGCGACAACGCCTTCAAGACAACGATCCAGAACGACTACCCCGACATGCAGATCGTGGCCGAAGCCGGGATCAGCGACCCGGCGCGGGCCGAAGAGATCGCCAACGCGATGCTTTTGCAGAACCCCGATCTCGGAGGGATCTACGTGACCTGGGCCGGACCTGCCGAGGGCGTGCTGGCGGCCCTGCGCGCGAACGGCAACACCACCACGAAGATCGTGACGCTGGACCTGTCCGAACCCATCGCGCTGGACATGGTCAAGGGTGGCAACGTGGCCGGCATCGTGGCCGACGAGGCCTATGAGCTTGGCCGCGCCATGGCCGCTGTCGGGGCCCGCGCCGTGCTGGGCGTCGAAAACCCGCCCTTCATCGTTGCCCCCGCACTGTCGGTGACCAAGGACAACGTGGCCGAGGGCTGGCAGAAGTCGCTGCGCAAGGATGCGCCGCAGTCGGTGCTTGACGCGCTGAAGTAACCTGCCCGCCGCGCCCGGCCCGGTTCGGGCGCGGCCCCCATCGTCCCCAGCAAACGGATGCCATGACCATGACCCTCCCCTCTCGCGCCGCCTTGCAGGGACTGATCGTCTACGCGGGCTTCATCCTAATCTTCCTGTTCTTTTCCGTCATGCTCTGGGACCGGGGCTTCCTCTCGGCGCAGAACCTGACCAACATCATCCTGCAGACCGCCCCGGCGACGGTGCTGGCGGTTGGCCTCGTGTTCGTGCTGGCTGCTGGTGAGATTGATCTGTCTTTCGGCGCGGCCGTGGCACTGGCTGCCATCGTCGCGGCCATGGTGATGCGGACCTATCCCTGGCCGGTGGGCGTGGCGGCAGGGCTTGCCACCGGCATGGCGGTGGGGCTGGTGAACGGTGCCATCGTGGCCTATGCGCGGTTGCCTTCGTTTCTGGTGACGCTCGCCACGATGGGCGTGGTCGCAGGCATGGCGCGAGAACTGTCGAACCTGCAATCCATCCCGGTGACGGCGGAACCCTTCATCGCCCTCTTCGGTGGCGGCCATCTGCTCGGCATCCCGTCGCTGGTCATCTGGACCGTAGCGGCGCTGGTCATCGGCCATCTGGTCTTTCGCGAAACCCGCTATGGCGCGCATGTGCTGGCCACCGGCGACAACCCGCGCGCGGCCCTGGTCTCGGGGATCAAGGTGGCACGACTGCGCCTGTCGGTGCTGGTCCTGTCCGGGTTCTGCGCGGGACTTGCGGGTCTCCTCTATGCCGGGCGCCTTCAGGCCGCGCGCTATACGCTGGGCGAGAGCGATCTGATGACCGTCATCGCCGCCGTTATTGTCGGGGGCACCGCTCTGAACGGGGGACGGGGCACGATCCCGGGTGCCCTGGTGGGCAGCCTGATGATGGGGATGCTGTCGAACGGACTGATCCTGATGGGGCTGTCGGTGTCGTGGCAGATGATCATCAAGGGCCTGATCGTCCTTGCCGCCGTCGCCGTATCCTTGCGCGAACCCAACCGCTGATCGGAGGTCACCCATGTTCCTCGACGTTCTCCGCCGCCGAAACCCTGCGTTCGTCCTGGCTGCGCAGGCCCTGCATCAGGCAGGGCAGATCCCGGCGAATTCCTATGTCCTCGACCTCGACGCCGTCACCGAAAACGCCCGGCTCTTGCGGGCCGAGGGAGACCGGCTGGGCCTGAAAGTCTTTGCGATGACCAAGCAGGTCAGTCGGCAGACCGGGTTCTCAAGGGCCGTCATGGCCGGGGGCATCGACCGCTGCGTGGCCGTCGACATGGCCTGCGCCATCGCCTGCCACAATGCCGGGCTGAGTGTGGGGCACCTGGGCCACCTCGTCCAGGTCCCCCGCGCCGAGGCAACGATGGCCGCGCGTGACCTTGCCCCCGACTACTGGACCGTGTTCTCCGACGACAAGGCTGCCGAGGCTGCCGACGCAGCAAGGGCGGCGGGGCGGGAGCAGGCCATCCTCGCCCGCGTCCAGACGCAAGGCGACACCTTCTACCGTGGTCATGAGGGCGGTTTTTCTGCCGAGGCGGCGGTCGAGGCAGCGCGCCGGATCGACGCGCTGGACGGCGCGCGCTTTGCCGGTATCACCACCTTTCCGGCCCAGCTTTACGATCACGCCACCCGCAAGGTACGCCACACACCGAACCTGGCCACCCTGCAGCGCACCGCCGATGCCCTGCGCCGCGCAGGGTTCGCCGATCTGGAAATCAACGCCCCCGGCACCACTTCGCTTGTCACCTTGCAGGCCCTGGCCGAGGCGGGCGCGACCCAGGTAGAGCCCGGCAACGGCCTGCACGGCACCACGCCCCTGCATGCCGTCGAGGACCTGCCCGAACGCCCGGCGGTGCTTTACCTGACCGAGGTCAGCCACCTGCACGCCGGGCGCGCCTATTGCTTTGGCGGCGGGCTCTACATCGACCCGGTCTTCCCGGATTACGACGTGAAGGCGCTGGTGGGCCCCGAACCCTCCACCGATGAGGCTGTGCTTCGGTCGGTCGAAATCCCGCCCCCGGCCGCCATCGACTACTACGGCATGATCGATGCCGCAGGCCCCACGCCACCGCGCACCGGCGATACCGTTGTCTTCGGCTTCCGTGGCCAGGCCTTCGTCACCCGCGCCTATGCGGTCGGGATCGCGGGCGTGTCCACCGGCATTCCGCATGTCGTCTCCATCGAAAACATCTTCGGTCAGCCCGAGCCCTGGCCCCAGCTTCGCAAGGTCCAGCCATGACCCCTGTCCTGCAACTGAAAAACATCCGCAAATCCTTCGGCGGGGTCACCGCCATTCAGGATTTCTCGCTGGACCTGCACGCAGGCGAGGTTGTGGCCCTTGTCGGTGACAATGGCGCGGGCAAATCGACGCTGATCAAGATGATCTCGGGCGTCCACCCGCCGACCTCGGGCGAGATCCTGCTGGACGGCCAGCCCGCCAGCTTTGCCGATGCCTCGGTC
>JBJTSJ010000020.1:0-11737 GCA_046076605.1 Tabrizicola sp. | reverse complement strand
AGCGGGTTCTCTATCTGGATCGGCAGATGCACGACCATCAGGATCGCCCACCATGCTCCGGCAAGCCACAGCCAGCGCGCCCCCCAGCCGCGCCAACGGCCAAGGGCCCAGAGGCAAACGAAGCCCAGAAGGCCAATCATGACCGGAACCCGGTCGACCCAAACCCACCCGTGCCACGCGCCGTCTCGTCCAGCGCCTCGACCACGGCAAAGCCTACCTGAACCACCGGGGCCACCACCGCCTGCGCCACCCGGTCGCCGTGGCGGATCGTATAGGGCTCGGTCCCGAGGTTGATCAGTGCCACGCCCAAGGGGCCCCGGTAATCGCTGTCGATCGTCCCCGGCGTGTTCGGGACGGTGATCCCATGCTTCGTGGCCAGCCCGGACCTCGGCCTTACCTGCATCTCATACCCTTCCGGGATCGCCACACGGATGCCCGTGGGACAGATTGCCCGCCCCATCGGTGCCAGCACCAGCCCCGCCTCGCGTTGCGCCTCGGGGAAGTTCGCACACAGGTCCGCCCCCGCCGCCCCCGCGGTCTGATAGGCCGGCAAGGGCAGGCTTTGGTCCGCCCAGTCTTCCCAAAGAATGCTCACGACAGGGCGCAATCCATCCCGCATTTCATGTCTCCAAATATCCCCGCCGGAGGCCCGTGTCTCAGCGCAACGCCTCAGCAATCCGCGCCGCGAGCTTCCGCGCGACCTCGTCCTTGCCCATCCGCGGCCAGGCCTCGGCGCCCGCGTCCGAGATCAGCACCACCGCATTCTCGGCCCCACCCATGATCCCGGTCGCGGGCGAAACATCATTCGCCACGATCCAGTCGCAGCCCTTGCGGACTCGCTTGGCCGTCGCGTGCGCGACCACATCCTCGGTCTCCGCCGCAAATCCGACCACCAGCCCAGGCCGCCGTGTTCCCCTGGAAACCAAGGCCAGAATGTCCGGGTTCTCGGCAAACTCCAAAGCCGGGGCCTTGCCTGACCCATCCTTCTTCATCTTCTGCGCGCTTGCATTGGCCACCCGCCAATCTGCCACCGCTGCCGCCATGACCGCCGCATCTGCGGGCAGCGCTGCCTCAACCGCCGCCGCCATGTCGCGCGCAGTTTCCACCCGGACAACGTCAACCCCGAACGGCGGGGGCACCATCGCAGGTCCGGTCACAAAGGTCACCCGCGCGCCCAGATCGCGCAGTGCCGACGCCAGGGCGGTGCCCTGCGCCCCTGACGACCGGTTCGCGATGTAGCGCACCGGGTCGATCGGCTCATGCGTCGGGCCCGAGGTCACCAGCACATGCCTACCCGCCAGGGGTCCGCCGCCCAAAATGGCATCAATCGCCGCGACGATCTCCAGCGGTTCGGCCATCCGGCCCTCGCCCGCTTCGCCACGCTCGGCCATTTCACCCTTGTTCGGGCCGACAAACCGCACACCGTCCGACTGCAGCTGCGCGTGATTGCGCCGCGTGGCCGGATGCGACCACATCGCCGGGTTCATCGCGGGGGCCATCAGCACCGGCTTGTCCGTGGCCAAAAGGACCGCGCTTGCCAGGTCCCCTGCCAGCCCCTGCGCCGCCTTGGCCATCAGGTCCGCCGTCGCCGGGGCGACAACGATCAGGTCGGCCTCGCGCGCCAGGCGGATGTGACCCACGTCCTGTTCGTCCTGCCGGTCGAACAGATCGGTGAACACATGGTCCGCCGTCAGCGCGCCCACCGACAGCGGCGTGATGAACTGCTGCGCCGCTCCGGTCATCACCGCGCGTACCGAAGCCCCGCGTTCGCGCAACCGGCGGATCAGGTCCAGCGCCTTGTAGGCCGCGATGCCGCCACCGATGATCAGAAGAATGCGCCTGTCCGCCAGCATCACCGGCTCCCACCTGTCAGGCCACAAGGTGTAGGGTCACCGACCGGCAAACTCAACACCCGCCCGCAGGCAACGAACCTTCGACTGCGCAAGCCGACCGTCCACCCGGCGGTCAGGCCAGGAAGTGCCGCACCTCGCGCGACTGGCCTTCCAGGTTCTTGCGCATCTTGGCAAAGGCCGCCGCTTCCAGCTGGCGCACCCGCTCTTTCGACAGACCAAGCTCTTCGCCAAGCGACTCCAGCGTCCGGCCCTCGTCCTTCAGCTTGCGCTCCGAGACAATGTACCGTTCCCGCGGGTTCAGCCCCATCAGCGCCCGCGTCAGCCAGCTGCGCAAAAGCTCGGCGTCATGCGCCCCTTCGACTGCTTCGGCCGCCTGAGTCCCGTCATCCTCCAGCGCGTCGATCCACTCGCGCCCATCCTCGTCGCTGCTTTGCGTGGCATTCAGCGACAGGTCCGACCCCGACAGCCTGCCCTCCATCATCTCGACATCACCGACCGGCACACCCAGTTCGGCGGCGACCAGGTTACGCAGGCGGAACTGGTCCAAGACTTCGCCCCGTTCGGCCGCCTCACGCTCCAGCTTTGCCTGCACCCGGCGCAGGTTGAAGAACAGTGATTTCTGCGCCGAGGTCGAGCCGGTCCGCACCATCGACCAGTTGCGCATCACATAGTCTTGGATCGAGGCCTTGATCCACCAGACAGCATAGGTCGAAAACCGCACGCCCCGGTCGGGATCGAACTTGTCGGCCGCCTTCATCAGGCCCAGCGACGCTTCCTGGATCAGGTCATTCATCGGCGCGCCATAGCGGCGGAACTTGGCGGCCATGCTGATCGCCAAGCGCATGTAGGCCGTGATCAGCCGGTGCAGGGCTCGTTCGTCTCGCAGATCGCGCCACGCCCGCGCCAGCCGCACTTCGGTTTCAGCATCCAGCAACTCCGCCTTCATCGCTTGGCGCGACATGCTCAGGTCGGTATATCCGTCAAGTGCCATGGCAACCTCCAGACCCTGTCGTGGCGCTTTCGCCTGTTCTTGAAGCTTCTACGGAGCCCAGCCTTGACCGGATCACTTTCGCCTCTGACTCTCGTTGTTGGCGGGGCGCGGTCGGGCAAATCCGCATTTGCCGAGGCGTTGATCACCGCCTCGGGCCGCCCGCGCCGCTATATAGCGACGGCCGAGGCCTGGGATGACGAGATGCGCCAGCGGATCGCACAACACCAACGCGACCGGGGCGGCGACTGGGTTACCATCGAGGCGCCGCTTGACCTTGCCGCCGCCCTGGCCAACGCCCGCGCGGAAGAGGCCGTTCTGGTCGACTGCGCGACCCTGTGGCTGACCAACCATCTGCTTGCCGACCACGACATCGGTGCCGAAACCGAACGGCTTCTCCGCGCCCTTCAGGCCTGCCCCGCCCCGGTCCTGATCGTCAGCAACGAAACCGGCTGGGGCATCGTTCCCGAGAATGCGCTCGCCCGGCGGTTTCGTGACGAGCAGGGCCGCCTGAACCAGCGCCTCGCGCGGCAGGCGGGGCTGGTGGTCACCGTCATCGCTGGGTTGCCAATGGTGCTGAAGGGCAGCCTGCCGTGACCCGCTTCTGGCTGGTCCGCCATGGGCCGACGCATGCCAAGACCATGACCGGCTGGACCGACCTGCCGGCCGATCTGTCGGACCGCGCCGCGCTTGCGCGCCTCTCGGCCCACCTGCCTGCCGGGGCTCTGGTCATCTCGTCAGACCTGTCGCGCGCCGTGGCCACCGCCGACGCCCTGGGTCCCCGCCGCCGCCTGCCACATGATCCGGCCCTGCGGGAGATCCATTTCGGCGCCTGGGAAGCCCGTGCCTTCGCCGAGATCGAGGCCGAGACCCCCGACCTGATCCGCGCCTTCTGGGAGACCCCTGGTGAAGTCCGCCCCCCGGGCGGTGAAAGCTGGAACGAACTGACTGCCCGTATCTGGTCGGCGCTCGACCGGCTGCAGGGACCGCCCGACCTGATCGTCGTTGCGCATTTCGGCCCGATCCTTGCTGCCGTCCAGCGCGCCGAAAGCCTGGCCCCCGAAGCCGTCTTCGCCCACCGGATCGACAACCTGTCGGTCACCTGCCTGACCTTCGGCCCACCGCCGCAGGTCTTCGCGATCAATCACCAACCGTGATTGCCGACGGCACAATTCGTCGTTTCCCTTCCTCGCCCGCCCGGGGTTCAATCGCCGCCGAAAGGACAACAGACATGACCTATGACCTCGTGATCGGCGACCGCGGCTATTCCAGCTGGAGCTTGCGTGGCTGGCTTCTCTTCGATGCCTTCGGCATTCCGGTAAAGACCCATTCCGCCCGGCTTTACACCAATGAACTGCCCACCCTCTTGAAGGACTATTTCCCGGCCCGAACCGCGCCGACCATGCGGACGCCGGAAGGCTCGGTCGTACCGGAAACCAACGCCATCGCCGAGGAGTTGGCCACCCGCCACCCCGACGCCGGTCTCTGGCCGCAGGATCCCCATGCCCGTGCCACCGCCCGGGTCCTTGCCGCCGAGATGCACGCCGGGTTCACCAGTTTGCGCAGCTATTGCCCGATGAACCTGCGCGTCAGCTACACCGATTGCCAGCCCCCGCCCGAGGTTCTGGCCGATATCGCCCGGCTTGAGACGCTCTGGGCCTGGGCGCGTCAGACGACTGGCTCCACCACGCCCTGGCTTTGCGGCGCCTATTCCGTGGCCGATGCCTTCTTTGCCCCGGTGGCGACCCGGATCGCCACCTACAACCTGCCGGTCGGGCCTGAGGCGATGCTCTATGTCAACGCGCACCTTGCGAACCCAAGCTTTCGCCGCTGGCGGGCGATCGGCCTGGTCGATGGGGCAGACCAGGAGCTTTACCGTCGCGACTACCCCCGCCGCGACTGGCCCGGCCCGGTGCCGATGCCCGCCCGAGCCTGCGACTGCGCAGATACGGTGAACCAGTCCTGCCCCTATTCCGGCAAGCCCGTCACCCATGCGTTCGAGCTCTACGGGCGCCGCTTCGGCTTCTGTAACGCCTTCTGCCGCGACAAGACTGCGGTCGATCCGGAAGCCTGGCCGAAGTTCATGGCGCTTTACCATTCGTAAACCATTCCGCCCTACCCGTTAACCAAGATGAATCGGGTGGGGCGCATGGGACAGTCCGGAACAGAACAAGACTGCATCTGTCCGCAAGTCTCCCCGCCGGAGGTGCAACATGTCGGCACCACTGGTTCGAGCCGACATGTTGCGGTCCGTACCGGTTGCGCGTCCTTCACGCGCAGAGGCGAGACAAAAGGCTTGCGCCGACTGGCGCTCAATTCAAGAGCCGCCCCCACCTGCGGGACGCCAGAATGACCGCCCGCGCCTTTACCGTGGCCTTTGAAGGCGTCGAGGCCCGCCTGGTCGAGGTGCAATGCGCCGTCTCGCCCGGCTCGCCCTCCTTCACATTGGTGGGCCTGCCCGACAAGGCCGTGACCGAGGCGAAGGAGCGCGTCCGCGCCGCCCTGCAGGCCCTGTCCATCGCGCTTCCCGCCAAGCGCATCACGGTCAACCTCTCTCCCGCCGACCTGCCCAAGGAAGGCTCGCATTTCGACCTGCCGATCGCGATTGCCCTGCTTGCGGCACTGGACATCATCCCGCGCGAAGACGTCGAGGGTACCGTGGCCCTGTGGGAACTGTCCCTCGACGGCCGCCTGATCGCCGTTGCGGGCGCCCTTCCCGCCGCGATGGCCGCAGCGGTCGAGGATCGCGGACTTCTCTGCCCCAAGGCCTGTGGGGCCGAAGCCGCCTGGGTGGGTGCCACCACCGTCCTTGCGGCTGCTTCGCTGGAAGAGGTTCTGCACCACTACACCGGTCGCACGCCGCTGGTCCCCGCAGAAGCTGGGGAAGTAAGCCGTGACAGCTCCCCCCGGGACTTCCGTGAGGTGAAGGGCCAGGAACGCGCCAAGCGCGCGCTGGAGATTGCCGCCGCCGGCCGGCACCACCTGTTCATGGTCGGCACGCCGGGATCGGGCAAGTCCATGCTGGCCGCCCGGCTGCCGGGGATCCTGCCCCCCCTTTCCGCGCCGGAAGCCTTGGAAACCTCGATGATCCACTCTCTCGCGGGGCTCTTGACCGAAGGTGGCATCTCTCGCGACCGGCCCTTCCGCGAGCCGCACCATACGGCCTCGATGGCGGCCATTGTCGGCGGCGGTCGCGGTGCCAAACCGGGTGAGATCTCGCTGGCCCACAACGGCGTCCTGTTTCTGGACGAATTCCCCGAGTTTCCGCGCACGGTGCTGGATACGCTGCGCCAGCCGATCGAGACCGGGACCGTGACGGTCGCCCGGGCCAACGCCCATATCCGCTATCCCTGCCGCTTCCTGCTGATCGCGGCGGCCAACCCCTGCAAATGCGGCTATCTGTCGGACCCGTCCCGGGCCTGCGGGCGCGCGCCGATTTGCGGGGAAGACTACCTGGGCCGCATTTCCGGGCCGCTGATCGATCGTTTCGACCTGCGCGTCGAAGTACCGCCCGTCGCCTTTGCCGATCTGGACCTGCCCGCATCCGGCGAAAGCTCGGCCACTATTGCTGCAAGGGTGGCCGATGCGCGTGACCGGCAGACCGCCCGGTTCACAGCGTCACCCAGCCTGCGGGTGAACGCCGACCTTGAAGGCGCGGCGCTGGAGGAATTCGCCGCGCCCGACAGCGAGGGCAAAGAGCTGATCGGCCGGGTCGCCGAACGGATGGGCCTTTCCGCCCGCGGCTATCACCGTGTCCTGCGGGTGGCGCGCACCATCGCCGATCTGGACGCCAGCACGACAGTCCGCAAACCCCATATCGCAGAAGCCATCAGCTTCCGGCTGTCCTCGGCGGTGGGCGGGCTCTAGACTGTACCGAGTTGGTGCCTGATCCAGACGGTCCTCGGATCGTTTTCGTTGCGCCGATGCCAGAAAACCGAGACGGGAAAGGTCCTGACCGCTAGTGGCGGCACGGCTGTGACCAGCCCGAACCCCGGGGCGAAGGCCTCCGCCACGCGGGCGGGCAAGGTGACAAGCGCACCCGAGGCCGCGACGGCGGCAAGGGCGGGCAGAAAGGCCGGCAGGCCAAGGATCACGCGGCGGCCTCGGCCCATCGCCTGCAACTGGTCATCCACGACCCCGCGCAGATCACCGGCGGGCGAGATCAGCACATGATCGGCAGCGCAATAGGCGTCAAGGTCGATCCAGGGCGCCAGCGGCAAGACGTCCGGACGGCCCGCGACCAAGAAGGATTCCTGATACAGCGACTCCCCAGAGATGGCGTCGGGAAGGTCGCAGACATAGCCCAGCACCAGATCGGCGCGGCCTTCCGACAGGGCCTCCATCGCCGCACCGCGCCCCAGCGGCAGGACCGAAAGGGTCAGCCCCGGTGCAAGATTGCGAAGCTTTGCCGCCAGCGGCGGGATCAGCACGGCCTGTTCCGCGTCGAGGGCGGCCACACGCACCAGACCCGTCGCCGTTGCCGGATCAAAGGCCCGCGCTGACCCAAGGGCATTGCGCAGGGCATCGACCGCGGCGGCCACCGGCCCTTCCAGGGCAAGGGCCGTTGCCGTGGGCTCCATCCCATGGGGGCGGCGCAGGAACAGATCGTCCCCGAAGATGTCACGCAGTCGTTTCAGGGACTGGCTGATCGCGGATTGCGTCAGGCTCAACTCTGCCGCCACGTCCAGCGCCTTCCTGTGTCGCAAAAGCCCCAGAAAGACCAGCAGCAAGGTCAGGTCGAGCCTACGGAGTTCTGATGTGCTTAACTCAGACATGAGCCTAATTCACTACCATTTCTTTATTCAGCGGCATATCTCTCTTGCATCGAATGAAGCAATAGGAAATTGCAATGCGCGTCGCAATCATTGGCACGGGAAATGTCGGCAGCGCCATCGCCCTGGGCCTGAAGGGCAAGGGTCACCAGTTGGCCCTGGGCGCCCGCGATCCAAAGGCGGCGGATGTCGTCGCGTTGGCGAACGACACCGGGGCCAAAGCGATGAGTCCCGAAGCTGCGGCCGCCATGGGGGATGTCGTCGTCCTTGCCCTGCCCTGGCGCGTGGTTGAAAGCGCGGTCAAGACGCTTGGAGCGCTGGCGGGAAAGACTGTCATCGACTGCATGAACCCGCTAGGCATGGTCGATGGCACCCTTGGCCTGACTGTCGGACACAGCTCCTCGGGTGGAGAGATCGTGCAGGGCTGGTTGCCCGCGGCACATGTCGTCAAGACGTTGAACCAGGTCGGCGCCGAGATGATGGCGAAGAACGATTGTCTGCCCCACCGCCCCTGCATGTTCATGGCGGGCAACGACGATCAGGCGAAGGCAGTGGTCGCAACGCTGCTTGCGGACCTTGGCTTTGCCGCCTTCGACGCGGGCGACATCACGAAAGCGCGGCTTCTGGAACCGTTCGGCATGGTCTGGATCAACCAGGCCCTGGTCCGGGGCAAGGGGCGCAACTGGGCATTTGCGGCTGTGGAGGGCTGAACGATGACCAATACGCTGACCGCCACCTGTCATTGTGGCGCGATCCATCTGGCCCTGCCTGCGGATGCGGCCGGGGTACTGGCCTGCCACTGCAACGACTGCCAGAAGATGCACGGCAACTTCAACGCCTTCCTGGCCGCACCACGGGATGCGATCATCATCCGGGGCGAGGCCGCGCTGGTCTGGTACCAGTCATCCGCCGACAGCCGCCGCGCCTTCTGCGGCACCTGCGGCGCGCGCGTGGTCAAGGAAATCACCGCCGCCGGACGCTGGTTGGTCTCGGCCGGGCTGATCGACGGGCCGACAGGCAAGCACATCATCAAGAACCTCTGGGCGCAGTCCAAGCCCGACTGGTACGCCCTGCCGGACGTCCCGGCCTAAGGGGTCCGACCCCTCGCTCGCAAAGCCGCCCGTGATCGCGCGGCGCCCCCGAAAAACCCTTGAAAGGTAACGCAAATGTCTGCCTCCATCGACGTGCATTCCCAGAAGAAAGTGCTGCTGATCGCTGCCAACCCCGGCACCTCGCCCACGACGGGCTGGCCGGTCGGCTTCTGGTGGGCCGAACTGACCCACCCGTACTGGACCTTCTCCGAAGCGGGCTACGAGGTCGAGATCGTCAGCCCCAGGGGCGGAGACCTGGTGGCAGACGGGTTTTCCGATCCCCAGGATCCGTCCGGCTATTCGGCGCATGACCTGATCTCGCTGGGCTTCAAAACCTCTGCCAAGCACGCGGCCCTTCTGCAGGGCACCAAGTCCATCGCCGAGGTCGACCCGACCGCCTACGACGCAATCTTCGTGGCAGGCGGGCAGTCGCCCATGGTCACGATGATCGACGACACTGCGCTGCACGCCTTCGTCGCCCGCGCCTATGAGGCCGGCAAGATCGTGTCGATCGTCTGCCACTGCACCTGCATCCTGCTGAAGACCCGTCTGTCGAACGGCGACCTTCTGGTCAAGGGCAAGACCTGGACCGGCTTTGCCAATAGCGAAGAGGCCTATGCCGATGCCTGGGTCGGCCAGAAGATCCAACCCTTCTGGATCGAGGACGAGGCGAAGAAGCTCGAAGACACCAACTTCGTGGTGAATGCGATGTTCAAGCCCTTCGCCCTGCGCGACGGCAACCTGATCACCGGCCAGCAGCAGTTTTCAGGTGCCGCTGCGGCGGACCTGGTCGTCCAGACCCTGGGACGCTGAGACATTCCCGGCGCGGACTGCACACCGGCCCGCGCCATCCAAGTGACCGGAGTCCAAGATGACCGACCACGTCCTGATCCACCAAGACGGCCGCAAGGCCACCTGGTTCGAGCTTTTCTTCGACCTCGTCTTCGTCGTGGCCGTCGCCGCTCTCGCGACTGCACTGTCGCACCACTTCGACTGGTCGGGGCTGCTGGAGTTCACTTTCCTTTTCCTCGTGCTCTGGTGGCTTTGGCTTGGGCACACCTTTCATGCCAGCCGCTTTGACAAGGACCGCCCGGACCAATGGGCCATCGGCTTTGCGCAGATCCTTGCGGTGGTCTTCATCGCCTATGGCGCAAGCGACGCCTTTGGTTCCCGCGCCTGGGCCTTCGCGGGCGGCGTTGCGGCCTTCAAGGCCATTCTGGTGCTAGGTTACCTGCGCGAAATCACGCGTCCAGGCCTGCGCCGCCTGGGCACGATCTATGGGTCGATTTACGGCCTGCAGGCGGCCCTCTGGGCCGGATCAATCTGGGCCGACCCAACCCTTCGCACCACGCTCTGGGCATTGGCCCTGGCGCTTGACATCGTCTCGCCCTTCCTCGTCGCCAGCGAGACCAACCGCGCCCCACCCCACCCTGAACACCTGCCTGAACGCTTTGGCCTCTTCACCATCATCCTTTTGGGGGAAACGGCGGCAGCGGCGGTCCATGCGCTGGATCACGGCACCGAACTGCACGGCGACACCCTGGCCGTGGCCGTCTTGGGCGCCTTCCTCGGCTTTCTCTACTGGGTCGGCTATTTCCGCCGCGCCCGGGGCAACACCGAACGGCATGTCGGCGATGCGGCGGTCGGGCGCAACCTGCGCCTCTGGGCCTATGGCCACATTCCCCTGTATCTTGGCATCGCCAGTCTTGGTGCCGGGACGGTCTATCTTGCCCACCACACCGCGCTTGTCGGGCCTGCACCATGGATCTTTTCACTGGGCGCGGCGCTTTCCATGATCGGCGTCACGCTTGTCTCCCTTGCCACCTATCGTCGGCCTCTCCTGTCTGGCTGGCCCTACGTCCTGATCGCCGTACTGGCGGCGCTGACGCCCTTACTGGTTTCGACAGCCCCGGTTCTCGTCGGTTGCCTTGTGGGCGTTGCGGCCAGCCAGATTGCGCTTTCCGTGATCCTGAACCGAAACTCACAGGCTACCGCCTGATCCAATCAGACCGGGCGGCGGCTTCGATGAACCGGGGCGACTGGCGCAAGCGGAACTCATCCCGCGCAATCAAGGTCAGCGCCCCGCCCCGCCACGCGTCCTCTCAGGTTTCGCGGAAGGCGTTGCGGAAGTAATCCGTCATCGGCTTCAAGAGGTAGGACAGCGGCGTCCGGTCGCCGGTTCGGATGAAGACGTCGACCGGCATGCCAGGGACGACGACGGTATCGCCTAGTTTCTGCAAGGTCGCTGCGTCAATGGCAACTTCGGTGCGGAAGTAGCTTGAACCGGTGCGGTCGTCCGTCAACGCATCGGCCGAGACGAGCGTCACTCGACCAAGTGTTTCCGGCGTCGTCCGCGACGGTAGCGACGAGAAGACCAGGCGCACATCCTGGCCGGAGTGGACCTCATCGACATGGGTGACGGGCACCCGCGCCGCGACCAGAAGCGGGCGGTCCTGCGGGACGACGAACATCAGGGCGTCGGCGGGCCGGATCACCGCTTTCGGCGTCGTGACCTGCAAGCCAAGGACCAGGCCCGAGGCAGGTGACCTGACCTCCAGCCGCGAGATCCGTTCGACCAGGGCGCGCTCTTGCTCTTCCCGCTCGCTCAGCGCGGCCACGACGTCGCGCAACTCGGCCTGGGCCTTTTCGCGTTGCTGGGTCAAAAGCGCGGTGATCTCGATCTCGATTTCGGGTGCTGTCAGACGAATGCGAACCAGTCTCCGTTACCCCTACCCCACCCGTCGCTCAGGCTGCGAGAAGGCCGCGCCACTCGGCGAGAGCGGCGGCGCGGGTCTGCTTGTAGGTGGTGCGGTTTTGGAGGTGGCGCTCCGTCGGAAAGTGGTTGTGGACCGAGGCATGGACTGAAGCGAACTTCTGTAAAGTATGCATGCGCCGGAACCGCAACATCGTCCGCTCTCGTCGTCGGAAAGGCAGGTGCGAGTTTTCGGCACGGTTGTTGAGCCAGCGCCCCATCTCGAGGTCATCGCCGCGGCCCAGGTCCTTCAGAGCGGCGCCGTAGGACCTCAACCGATC
>JBJTSJ010000019.1:0-2681 GCA_046076605.1 Tabrizicola sp. | reverse complement strand
CGGAAGGTCAGGACGGTGAGGACGGGGCCGAAGACTTCCTCGCGGGCGATGGCCATGTCGGGGGTGACGCCCGTCACGATGGTCGGCTGGTAGAACTGGGGGCCGAGGCCCGGCACTTGCAACGCAGCGCCGCCCAAAGCGACGGTGGCCCCGGCCTTGCGGGCGGCGGAGACGTAGGCGTCGATCTTTGCCCCGTGTTCGGGGCTGACGATGGCCCCGACTTGCGTCGACGGGTCGAGGGGGTCGCCGAAGGCTACTTGCTTGGAGAGTTCGACCACGCGGGCGGTGAAGGCTTCGGCGATGTCCTCGTGGACGATGATGCGGGAGCCGGAGTTGCAGCATTGGCCGACGTTGAAATAGACGCCGAAGGTGACGGCGTCGGCGGCGGCCTCAAGGTCCGCGTCGGGGAAGATCACCTGCGGGTTCTTGCCGCCGAGTTCCAGGGCGACCTTTTTCAGGGTGCTGCTTGCGGCGGCGGCAATGCCCCGGCCAACGGCGGTAGAGCCGGTGAAGGTGACCATGTCCACGTCAGGGTGGCTGGCGAGCGTCGCGCCGACGGGTTGGCCGTAGCCAAGGACGATGTTGACGACTCCGGCGGGAAGGCCCGCCTCGATCAGGAGTTCGCCGAGGATCACTGTGGTCGAAGGGGTGAGTTCGGAGTGTTTCACGACGCAGGTGCAGCCTGCTGCAAGGGCGAAGGGGAGCTTCTGCGACAGGATCCAGAAGGGGAAGTTCCAGGGCGTGATGATGCTGACCACGCCGATGGGTTCCTTCAGGACCACCGCCAGCATGTCCTGGCCCAGCGAGTTGTGGCTGTCGCCGTGGAGCGTCCGGGCGAGTGACGCCGCATAGCGCCAGAGGTCAGCGGCCCCCCTGATTTCGCCGCGCGCCTGGGTGATCGGTTTGCCGGATTCCAGGGTTTCCAGCAGGGCCATGCGGTCGGTGTTGGCTTCGATCAGGTCGGCGACCTTCAGCAGGACCATGGCGCGGGCCTTGCCGGAAAGCTGGCTCCAGCGGCCGTCGTCAAAGGCGCGGCGGGCGGCGGCGATGGCGGCCTCGGCATCTTGGATCGTTCCAATTGGCGCGCGAGAAACGACTGTGCCGTGCGAGGGGGAGAGGCGTTCGGACGAGGTGTCCCCGTCCCGGGCCTGACCCGGGACCTCCCGGGTTGCGGTGGAGGTCCCGGGGCGAGCCCGGGACGGGATAAACTCCCCGTCGATCAGGTGGCGGGCCTCGAAGACCGGCGGTAGGGTCGCGTGGGTTGCGGGGATCAGGGTGAGGTCGAGCATGTCAGGTCCCCGGGAACTGTGGCGGGCGTTTCTGTTGGAAGGCGGTGACGCCCTCTTCCCGGTCGGCACTGGCGGCGATGGCGGCGGAGCCGAGGGATTCGATCAGGGCGGCCTGGTCCTCGCCCTGTCCGGCATGAATCATCGCCTTGGTGATTTCCGTGGCGCGGGGGGAGAGGGTGGCGGCTTTCTCGGCGATGGTTTGGGCGGCGGCGCGGGGGTCGTCGGTGACTTCGGCGACGAAGCCGCACTGGAAGAGGCGGTCAGCAGGGATGCGGCGGCCGAAGAGGGCCATTTCCTTGAGGAGGCCCTCGGGGATCAGGCGGGCGAGGCGTTGGGAGCCGGACCAGCCGGGGACGATGCCGACTTGCGCCTCTGGCAATGCAATGGTCGCTTTCGGCGTGATGACCCGGATGTCGCAGGCGGCGGCGAGTTCGAGGCCGCCGCCGAAGGCATGGCCGTTGAGCGCCGCTATGGTGGGTTTCGAGAGACGCGCGAGGCGGTCGAAGATGCGGTGGCCTCCCCTCACCCAGTTGCGGGCGAAGTCGGCGGGGGTGAGGTTCCCCCAGGCGTTGATGTCGGCGCCGGAGCAGAAGGCTTTTTCCCCCTCTCCGGTCACGATCACCGCACGGAGGTCGGGGTTGGCCTCGACAGTTTCCAGGTGGCTGGAAAGCTGGGCCAGCATGTCGTCGGTGAAGCAGTTGAGCTTGGCGGGGTTGTCCAGCGTCAGGGTGGCGACGGGGCCGGAGAGGTGGAGGCGGACGGTGCTCATGGCTGCCACCCCATCGGGCCTTCGGTGAGGAGGCTCAAGGGCATGGTGGTCGCGTTGTCGGCCACGGTGACGCGGCCCTGCGAGGCGGCGGTGATGTCGCGGGCGGGGTCGATGCCGGGCATGATCTCGGTCGCGACGAGGCCCTTGTCAGTGAGGCGGATCACGCAGCGTTCGGTGATGTAGAGGACCTCTTGCCCCGTGGCCCGGGCGCGGGTGCCGGAGAAGGTGACGTGTTCGACGCGGTCGACCATCTTGCAGAACTTGCCGGGGGTGGTGACGGTCAGGCCCGTGGGGGTGAGCGAGACCCCCGCTCCGGCCTCGAACCAGCCAGAGAAGAGGATCTTCTTCGCGTGCGAGGTGATATCGACAAAGCCGCCACAACCTGCTGTGAGATATGGTTTTTTCCCGAGTTTCGAGACGTTGACGTTGCCTTCGACGTCAATCTCCAGGAACGACAGGAACGACAGGTCGAAGCCTGCGCCCTGGAAGTAGATGAACTGCTGCGGCGAGGGGACGTAGCCCCAGGCGTTCGAGGCGCAGCCGAAGGCAAAGCCGGTCAGGGGCATCCCGCCCATAATTGCTACTCTTTCTAATCCATCAGTAGAAGCACAAATAAACCCTTG
>JBJTSJ010000018.1:0-2880 GCA_046076605.1 Tabrizicola sp. | reverse complement strand
GTCATATTTCTGAACCAATCATCGCGGTTCATGCTGGTGAGCGGATCATGCCATTCCTGAAAGTCGCGCCGGACAAGCTGTCAAGCGCCGTCGTGCGCCAGATCGAGCAGTTGATCCTTCGGGGCATCCTGCGACCGGGCGAAAGGCTGCCGTCAGAGCGGGACCTTGCCGAACGGCTGGGTGTTTCCCGGCCAAGCCTGCGCGATGCGATCGCGGAACTGGCGGAAAGCGGGCTTCTGGTCAGTCGGGCCGGGTCGGGCATCTTCGTGGCCGAAGTGCTTGGGTCGGCCTTCTCTCCGGCGCTGACCCGGCTGTTTGCCTCGCATGACGAGGCGGTCTTCGACTACATCGGCTTTCGCCGTGATATCGAGGGGCTGGCGGCCGAGCGGGCGGCGATCTACGGCACGGAAACCGACCTGAAGGTGATCGGCGCGATCCTGGCCAAGATGGAGGCAGCGCATCAGAAGCGCGATCCATCCGACGAGGCGCAGCTGGACGCCGAGTTCCACATGGCGATCATCGAGGCGAGCCATAACGTCATCATGCTGCACATGCTGCGGTTGATGTTCGATCTGCTGCGGCAGGGGGTGTTCTACAACCGTCAGGTCATGTTCCGGAACCGGGTGACGCGGGATCAGCTGATGGATCAGCACCGCGCGATCAATGCAGCGATACAGGCACGCGATCCGATGGCCGCCCGCACTGCGGTTTCTACGCATCTGGAATTCGTCGAACAGGCCTTCCGCGACCAGATGCGCGCCGAGCGCAATGAATCGATCGCCCGGCAACGGCTGGAGCACGAAGCCGGGCGCTAGGCCGTCACTTCAGCGGCAGGTGCAGTTCGGTCACCAGATCTTCGGGTGCGGTGTCCATCGGCGAATTCAGGTAGACTTCGAACGAGGGCGTGTCGGCAGGCTCTTCGCCCGAGGCGGGCAGCCAGACCCCGAACAGTTCGTCATAGGCGGCCGGCAGACCGGCATAGGGCCCCTTGAAGGTCAGCACGGCCTGGCGGCCTTCGGGCAGGGTCACGGCTTCCAGGGGCGAGGCAAGGTCTGCCGGTTTGGTCAGCTCGAACCCGGCATGGCTGCGCAGATCGGGTTCCTGGACCGACTGCGGGTCGTCGTAGAAGACCGCGATCATGCGGCCCGCGCTGGAAAACAGGTCACGGCTGGCCATCACGGCCGAAAGTTTCTGGAAGGCGCGGGAGATCTCGAAATAGGCGCCCTGGTGCGGCAGGGCCGCAAGGCGAATTGGGGCCTCGGTGCGGATGGTGACGGGGTACATCGGTGGTCTCCTCGGGACAGGGGTGCGGGCAAAGGGGCGAAACTCTCCCCGTTTGCGGAAGGCAGAGGGCGACATCAGGAAATGTTCGGCAAAGCAGCGGTTGAAGCTGGCGAGGTTTTCCATCCCGACCGATGCCGCCAGCGCTGCAAGCGGCTGGTCGGTCATTACCAGAAGGTAGGACGCCCGCTGCATCCGGATGCGACGGACGGCCTGGGCCAGCGTCTCGCCCGTCATCGCGCGGAAGACGCGGTGCCAGTGAAACCGGCTCATCGCCGCCACGTCGGACAGGGCATCCAGCGACAGGTCCCCGTTCGGGTTGTCGTGGATGTAGTCGAGGACCCGAAGCAGCCGCTTCTCATTCGCGTTCGACATGTCGCCTTTCCTTTCGCAAGGCCAGGTTTGCATGTCCCCGCCACACAAATCTTGCCGAGTTGCATCAGGCTTGCCCCGCGGGCATATAGAGGCGGTCCCGAAAAGGAAGTGCGATGCAATACCTCGAATTCGAAAAGCCGCTCGCCGATATCGAAGGCAAGGCCGAAGAGCTTCGCGCGATGGCGAAGACGGGCGGTGGCGTGGACATGACCAAAGAGGCCGAGGCGCTGGACCGCAAGGCGGATCAGGCGCTGCGCGATCTCTACAAGACTCTGACGCCGTGGCAGAAGTGCCAGGTGGCGCGGCACCCGGAGCGGCCGCATTGCCTGGACTATGTGGGCCAGCTGTTCACCGAGTTCACGAGCCTCGCGGGCGACCGGGCCTTTGCCGATGACCATGCGGTGATCGGGGGTCTGGCGCGGTTCAACGACCAGCCGGTGGTGGTGATCGGGCACGAAAAGGGCAACGATACGAAAAGCCGCATCCAGCGCAACTTCGGCATGGCGCGGCCCGAGGGCTACCGCAAGGCAATCCGGCTGATGGACCTGGCGGATCGGTTCCGCATCCCGGTGATCACGCTGATCGACACCGCCGGGGCCTATCCCGGCAAGGGCGCCGAGGAGCGGGGCCAGGCCGAAGCCATCGCGCGGTCGACCGAGAAGTGCCTTGGGATCGGCGTGCCGCTGATTTCGGTGGTGATCGGTGAGGGCGGGTCCGGCGGGGCGGTGGCCTTTGCCACGGCGAACCGGGTCGCGATGCTGGAACACTCGATCTATTCGGTGATCTCGCCCGAGGGCTGCGCGTCGATCCTGTGGAAGGCTGCCGAGAAGATGCGCGAGGCGGCCGAGGCCCTGCGGCTGACGGCGCAGGACCTCCAGAAGCTGGGGATCATCGACCGGATCGTGAAGGAGCCTTTGGGCGGGGCGCAAAGGTCCCCGAAAGAGGCGATCGACGCCGTCGGCAAGGCGATCGAGGCGATGCTGGGCGAGTTGTCCGGCAAGAAGCCCGAGGCGCTGATCAAGGACCGGCGTCAGAAGTTCCTGGAGATGGGTTCCAAAGGGCTGGCGGCTTGAACCCCTGGGCGATTGTCGTCATCGCCGGCCTGATGGAAACCGGCTGGGCGCTGGGGCTGAAGTATTCCGAAGGCTTCACGAAACTGGTGCCGTCGGTCGTGACCATCGTGCTGGCGCTGGGGTCGTTCTACCTTTTGTCGGTCGCCATGAA
>JBJTSJ010000017.1:0-2665 GCA_046076605.1 Tabrizicola sp. | reverse complement strand
GCGCATCTGGTCTTTGCGGCACTGGACCCGGATCGGCCCGCGACCCAGTCGCCCACCATGATCCGGGTGATCCGCGAGGTGATCGGGTTCAAGGGGCTTCTGATGTCAGACGATCTGAACATGCAGGCCCTGGCCGGAACGCTGGCCGACCGCACCGCGCGGACAATTGCGGCAGGGGTGGACATCGCGCTGCATTGCAAGGGCGATATGGCCGAGATGGTCGAGGTCGCGGGGGCAGCCGGAGTGATGGGTGCCAATGCTCGCGCACGGGCCGAGGCGGCGGTGGCGGCGCGGCGGCCTGCGACGGGGGACGTGGCCGAGGCGTTGGCGGAACTGGCGCATGGCTGAGGAGGACTGGGAGCAGCCCGAGCGGATCGCGCCCGAGGACCGGCTGGCGGCCGAGGCGTTGATTGTCGACGTGGACGGGTTCGAAGGGCCGCTGGACCTGCTGCTGACGCTTAGCCGGACGCAGAAGGTGGACCTGCGGAAGATTTCGGTCCTGCAGCTGGCCGTGCAGTACCTGGGCTTCGTCGAAAAGGCCCGCAGCCTCCGGATCGAACTGGCGGCGGATTATCTGGTGATGGCGGCCTGGCTTGCCTTCCTGAAGTCGCGGCTCTTGCTGCCGCCGGAACCGGGGGATGAGGGGCCATCGGCTGGGGACCTGGCGGCGCATCTCGCCTTCCAGCTGGAGCGGTTGCAGGCGATGCGCGATTCGGCGGCGCGGCTGATGGGGCGCGACCAGCTGGGGCGCGATTTCTTTGCGCGGGGTATCCCCGAAGACCTGACGCATCAGAAGAAGGTGCGCTGGACGGCGACGCTGCTGGACTTGATGCGGGCCTATGCGCAGATCCGCACGAAGGACGAGTTCCGGCCCTTCGTGCTGGACCGCGAACATGTCTTCACCATGGAACAGGCGCTGGACCGGATGCGGGGGCTGATCGGTTATGCGGGGGACTGGGCGACCTTGGTCAGCTTCCTGCCCGACAGCTGGGATGCGAGCCCGATGGCGCGGCGGTCGTCGCTCGCGGCCCATTTCGCGGCGGTGCTGGAACTCGCGAAGCGCGGGCAAGTGGTCTTGCGGCAGGGTGAGACCTTTGCCCCCATCGAGCTGCGGCTGAAGGACGGATGATGGACGCGGACGCGGAAGAAAGCCTGTTCGATGCGCCGCCGATGGGCGAGCAGGAGCGGATGGTCGAAGCGATCCTGTTTGCCAGCGCCGAGCCGGTGACGCTGGCGGAACTGCAGGCGCGGATGCCGCATGGCGCGGACCCAGCCGAGGCGCTGGTCTATCTGAAGAAGCGGTACGAAGGGCGGGGGGTGAACCTGGTGAAGGTGGGGAACGCCTATGCCTTCCGCACCGCGCCGGACCTGGGGTTCCTGATGCAGCGCGAAACCGTTGAGACCCGCAAGCTGTCCCGCGCGGCGATCGAGACGCTGGCGATCATCGCCTATCACCAGCCGGTGACGCGGGCGGAAATCGAGGAAATCCGCGGTGTTGCGGTCAGCCGGGGGACGGTGGACCAGCTGCTGGAACTGGACTGGATTCGGCTGGGTCGACGGCGGATGACTCCGGGCCGCCCGGTAACTTTCGTGGTGACGGAAGCGTTCCTAGACCATTTTGGCCTCGAGTCCGCGCGCGATTTGCCGGGTCTCAAGGAGTTGCGTGCGGCGGGGCTTCTGGACAACCGGCCCGTGCCGGGGCAGGCTTTGCCAAGCGACGAGGACGATGAGGCCGTAAGTGGCCAGAGCGAGCTTTTCGAGGATTGAGGGGCTCTGGAATTGGCGACGGACCGCCCCATATCGGGCGGGCCGTGAAACGGAGGCTCAGATGGATCTGAACGGTCTTCTTACAATGCTGGCGCGCCGGTTTATGGGCAAGGCGGTCAACGCCGGCATCGACTATGCCGCGCGCCGGGGCAAGCCCGAGGCGGAAATGACACCTGAAGAACGTGAACAGGCCCAGAAGGGGCGCGAAATGGCCGCGCGGGCGAAAGAGATCCAGAAGGTTACCCGCCGCCTTTGGCGCTAAGGCCGCAGGGCCGGTCCAGACCAAGCGAGGCAAGGGTTCGCGACAGGGGGGCAGGCAGGTCCAGGCCGGGTTGGATGTAAAAACCCGAGACAAGCTGGTCGTCCAGCCGGGTCATCCAGGTGACCGACAGGAACGGTGCGGGCGGTTGTCGGGATCGGTAGGGATCCACCGAGCCGATTTCCCCCGCGACAAGCGCCTGCAAGCCCGTGGAAACAGCGTCGACCTCGGTGCGGGTTGCGCGCCAGCGCATCGGCTGCGGCGCAGGCATGCCGAGCCCCGTGACCTGAACCAGGCTGATCCAACCGTCTGCGACCGCGAAGGTGCAGGACACCACATGGTCGGGCGAGGCATCGGGCCAGACCTCGAACGTCAGGCGATTGGCACAGGCGGGAAGGGCGGTCAGGAAGGCCGCGATGCCCCACACCAGACCCTGCAGGCGTGACTGCCCCATCGGCGGCCCCTCCGGTCCTGGGGGGAGCCTAGCACGAAATGCGTGTCAGGCCGACCGGAATTGCTTGGCGAGTTTCAGCCCCTGGCCCTGGTAATTCGAGGCGATCCCCGCGCCGTACAGCGTCTCGGGCCGTTCGGACATCCGTTCATAGACCAGCCGGCCCACCACCTGCCCGTGTTCCAGGA
>JBJTSJ010000016.1:0-9164 GCA_046076605.1 Tabrizicola sp. | reverse complement strand
CATGCACAGGGCGCGCGCGATAGCCGCGCGCTGCTGCTGGCCTCCGGACAGGAAGGCAGGGTAAGCGTCTTCCTTCTCGGCCAGCCCGACACGCGCCAACAGCTTGCGGGCACGGTCCACCGCCTGATCCTTGGGGGTCTTAAGCACATGGACCGGCACTTCGATCAGATTTTCCAGCACGGTGCGGTGAGTCCAGAGGTTGAAGCTTTGAAACACCATTCCCAGCGACTGCCGCAGCCGTTCGATCTGTCGGCGGTCCGAGGGGCTGCCATCCGGGCGCATCGCCACCGCCTCTCCGCCGATCCGGATTGACCCCGAGGACGGCGTTTCAAGAAAGTTGATGCAGCGCAGCATCGTCGACTTGCCCGAGCCGGACCCGCCGATGATCGCCACCACATCGCCCTCGCAGGCAGTGAGCGACACACCCTTCAGGACGTGATGGGGACCGAAGCTTTTGTGAAGGTCGCTGACCTGGATCGCTTCGGGTCTGGTGCGGTCTTCCGCTGGCATGGCTCTCCCACTTTTCACCATCTGAACGTGCAACGCGCGCCCGTGCAAGTCTTTCCTGCGCGACGTCACGGCGGGATCGCGGCTTGAAGGGGGGGCGGCGGTCGTCTAAGCAGAACCGGCAGAGCGAGGGCCCGAATGCGCATCCTGATCACCAATGACGACGGCATCAACGCGCCAGGGCTGGAGGTTCTGACCGAGATCGCCGCAGCGATCGCCGGGCCCAAGGGCGAGGTCTGGACCGTCGCCCCCGCCTTCGAACAATCGGGCGTCGGGCACTGCATCAGCTATACCCACCCGATGATGATCGCCGAGCTTGGGCCGCGCCGCTTCGCCGCCGAAGGCAGCCCAGCCGACTGCGTCCTGGCCGCGATCTACGATGTGCTGGACGGCGCGCGGCCCGATCTGGTTCTGTCGGGGGTGAACCGGGGCAACAACGCGGCCGAGAACGTGCTCTATTCCGGGACCATCGGCGGCGCGATGGAGGCGGCGCTGCAGGGCGTTCCGGCCATCGCCCTGTCGCAGTTCTTCGGGCCGGAGAACGCAAAGCTTGCCGACCCATTCGAATCCGCCCGCGTCCATGGTGCGGGCGTTGTCCGGGCGCTTCTGGACAAGGGGATCTGGACGCAGGACGACTACCGCGTGTTCTATAATGTGAACTTCCCGCCCTTGCCCGCCGCTGCGACCAAGGGCACCAAAGTCGCCTCACAGGGGTTCCGGCGCGACACGGCCTTTTCGGTCGACCCGCATATCTCGCCTTCCGGTCGGCGGTTCCTGTGGATCAAGGGCGGCACCCAGCACACCCCGACCCTGCCCGGCAGCGATGCCGCGGTGAACCTGGATGGCTATGTCTCGGTCACGCCGATGCGGGCTGATCTGACGGCGCACGACCTTCTGCCCGACCTGCAGGCGAGGTTGGCATGAGCCAGGACGCGGAGGACGATCCGACCTCCGACCTGCTTGCCGAACGCAAGATGCGCTTTCTCTTTGCCCTTCGTTCGCGCGGCGTGACCGATACTCGCGTGTTGACCGCGATGGAGAAGATCGACCGCGGACTTTTCGTGCGCAACGTGTTTGCCGACCGCGCCTATGAGGACATGCCCCTGCCCATCGCCTGCGGCCAGACGATCAGCCAGCCGTCGGTGGTGGGGCTGATGACGCAGGCGCTGCAGGTGAACCCGCGCGACACGGTGCTGGAAGTGGGCACCGGGTCGGGCTACCAGGCTGCGGTCCTGTCGCAGCTGGCGCGGCGGGTCTATACGGTGGACCGCTACCGACGTCTTGTCCGCGAGGCGGCAGAACTGTTCCGCCAGCTGGACCTGGCCAACGTGACAGCGATCACGGCGGACGGCTCGCACGGGTTGCCGGATCAGGCCCCGTTCGACCGTATCATCGTGACGGCAGCCGCCGAAGACCCGCCCGGGCCGTTACTGGAGCAGCTGAAGCCCGGCGGGATCATGGTCGTTCCCGTAGGACAGTCCGACGCGGTGCAGGCGCTGATCAAGGTCACCCGGACCTCACGCGGGTTTGATTACGAGGAACTTCGCCCAGTACGCTTTGTCCCACTGGTAGAGGGCATGGGCTCCGAGTAGTATTCGCGGCCAGAAACCGGGCCAAACCCGGGCGGCGAATGATCAGGCGGGACCAGATGGCATTTTCCACAAGACTTCGGACCAGCTTCGTGCTTGGCGCAAGCGCGCTTGCCCTGTCGGGTTGCATCGACACCGGGGCCTTGGATTGGGACCTGCGGCGCGGCAGCGGCGATACGTCCGAGGCGGCCCGCCAGGCGACGGCGGCAGCCCCCACGCCGGATGGCAACGGGATCATCTCCTACCCCGATTACCAGCTTGCGACCGCCCGGCGCGGCGAGACGGTGGACAGCATGGCAGGCCGCCTGGGCGTCAGCCCCGAGGCGATGGCGCGGGCCAATGCGCTGCGCCCGACTGACCCGTTGCGCGAAGGCGAGATGCTTCTGCTGCCCGACCGGGTAGCGGCGGCCCCGCAACCGGCGGTGATCGGCGGGTCGACCCTGCCTTCGGGCGGCGGATCAGTCGACATCACGTCGATCGCGACCACGGCGCTGGACGAAGCGGGGCCCGCGAAAAAGCCGGCGACAGAGGTTTCGCCCACGGCGTCGAAGCCAATCTCGGGCCAGCCCGCGACCCACCGCGTGGCACGGGGTGAGACCGCCTTCACCATTGCGCGGACCTACAATGTCTCGGCCAAGGCGCTGGCGGATTGGAACCAGCTTGGCCCAGACATGGCCGTGCGCGAAGGCCAGACGCTGATCATCCCGATCGCGACGGCCCCCGCGCCGGACCCGGAACCGGTGCCGACCGCCCCGGGCGCAGGCAGCCCGACGCCCGAGCCGCCCTCGGCCAAGAAGCCCCTGCCGGACGAGAAGACCGAGGCCGCGGGCACCAAGCCCAAGGCGACCCCACCCTCGCCCGATCTCGGGGCCGAGAAGACGACGGCGTCGAAGATGGCGATGCCGGTCGCGGGCAAGATCATCCGGGGCTACGACAAGAAGAAGAACCAGGGCATCGACATCGCGGCGGCGGCGGGCAGCCCGGTCGTGGCGGCGGATGCGGGGACGGTGACGGTCCTGTCGGCGGATACCAATGGCAAGGGCATCGTGATTGTGCGCCACGCGGGGGACCTGCTGACGGTCTATGTCGGCGTGGCCAACATGGCGGTGAAGAAGGGCGACAAGGTCAAGCGCGGTCAGGCCATCGGCAAGGTCGCGCCCGGCGATCCGGCCTTTGTCCATTTTGAGGTGCGCAACACCTCGAAACAAAGCTTCGATCCGGTGGGCTACCTGCAGTAACGGGCGCGGGGTCTTCGAAGAACGCGTTGCGGAGCCTTTGAAGGCTCCGGTCCGATTTCTTTGAAGAAATCGGGGCTTAGCCTTCGACCCGGGCCACCAGAACCTTGTCGATGCGGCGGCCGTCGAGGTCGATCACCTCGAACCGGTAGCCTTCGGCGATGAAATGCGCGCCAAGATCGGGGATCTGGCCCAGCTGGTGCAGGACGAGACCTGCTACGGTGTCGTACTCCCCGGCCAGATCATAAGGCAGGGAAAGCTGGTCGCAGAATTCGTCGACCGGCATCCAGCCTGCCACCAGGAAGCTGCCATCCTCCCGCGTGACCATGGCGGGTTCGTCGCTGTCGCTGGCGGCGATGGCGCCCGTGATCGCCTCCAGCACGTCGCCGGTGGTGAGGATGCCTTCGAAATGGCCGTACTCGTCATAGACAAGGGCCAAGTGGTGGTCGGATTTCTGCAGGATTTCCAGCACATCCAGCGCCTCGGCCCGGTCGGACACCACGGGCACCTCGCGCACAAGGGCCTTGATATCCAGCGTCTCGCGCCGCGACACGGCCTGGAACGCATCGGACAATAGCACGATGCCCACCACGTCGCCCTCGGCATTGGCCACAGGCATCCGGGGGCGGGCGACTTTGCGGATGGCGGCTACGGCCTCGACCCCGGTGGCGTCCAAGGGCAGCATCTCGACCTCGTGCCGGGGGGTCATCAGCGCGCGCGCCGTCCGGTCGGACAGACGCATGACGCCGGTGATCATCTCGCGTTCTTCGGTCTCCAGGACGCCCCCTTCATGCGCCTCGGCCAGCAGGACGTGGACCTCTTCCTCTGTCACCCGGTTCTCGCTTTCCCCGCGCTGGCCCAGCAGCCACAGAAGCACCTTCCCGGACTTATCTAGGAACCAGACCAGAGGCGCGCCGATCACCGACAGGAAGGTCATCGCCGGGGCCATGCGGATCGCCACCCCTTCGGCGTTGCGCAGCGCCATCTGCTTCGGGACCAGCTCGCCCACGATCAGGCTGACATAGGTGATCGCCACCACAACCCCGCCCACACCCAGGGTCTGCGCCCAATCCGGGTCCATGCCATGCGCGATCAGCCAGCCTTCCAGCCGGAGGCCCAGCGTTGCCCCGGACAGGGCACCGGACAAGACGCCGACGGCGGTGATGCCGATCTGCACGGTGGACAGGAAGCGCCCCGGATGTTCGGCCAGCCGCAAGGCCATGCGCGCGCCCCGGCTTTTGCCCTCCAGGGGCTTCAGACGGGCTGGACGGGCGCTGACGATGGCAAGCTCGGACATGGCGAGCACGCCGTTCAGGACGATCAGGGCCAGAATGACCAGGATTTCGGTTAGCATGGTCGTATGGGCGTAAGGCCAGTTGCCCGGCGCTGCAAGTGAAGATCACATGTCACGCCCGGATGCGCACCCCTTCGCGCGCGGCGAGGTCACAGAAGAACTGCCAGGCCACCCGACCCGACCGCCCGCCCCGCGTCGCCTGCCATTCGATGGCCTCGGCATGCAGGCGGTCGTCGGGAACCTGCACCCCATGTGCCGCGCAATAGCCGCGGATCATCTCCAGATAGTCGTCCTGGCTGCAGGGGTGGAAGCCCAGCCAGAGGCCAAAGCGGTCAGAGAGCGAGACCTTCTCCTCCACTGCCTCGGAGGGGTTGACCGCGGTGGACCGTTCGTTCTCGATCATGTCGCGCGGCATCAGGTGGCGGCGGTTCGAGGTGGCGTAGAACAGCACGTTCTCCGGCCGCCCCTCGATGCCGCCGTCAAGGACGGCCTTCAGCGACTTGTAGTGCTGGTCGTCGTGGGAAAACGACAGGTCGTCACAAAAAAGGAGGAAGCAGTGCGATGCGGAACGGAGGTGGGCGAGGAGACGCTGGACCGAGGGCAGGTCCTCACGCGACAGTTCCACCATCTTCAGGTCGTGCCCCTCTGCGCGCACGGCGGCATGGACGGCCTTGACCAGTGACGACTTCCCCATTCCCCGCGCGCCCCAGAGCAGCGCGTTGTTCGCGGGCAGTCCGGCGGCAAAGTGGCGGGTGTTCTCCAAGAGCGTGTCGCGCGATCGGTTCACACCCACCAGAAGCGACAGGTCCACGCGAGAGACATGCGCCACGGGTTCCAGCCGGTCGGGCTGCGTGTGCCAGACGAATGCCTCGGCGGTGAAGTCCGGGGCGGGCATCGGTGCCGGGGCCAGCCGTTCCAGCGCCGCCGCAATGCGGTCAAGCGGGTCGGTCACGCCTTGGTCTCCGTCGTCTCCTCTTCGGGCTCAGGCTCTTCCCAAAGCCCCTCGGCCCGCAGTTCCTTTTCGCGGCGCTTTTCCATCCGGCGGATCAGGAAGATCGATACTTCGTACAGCGGATAGATCGCCGAAAAGAGGATCATCATGCTCATCAGGTCGGGCGGCGTCACGATGGCCGAGACAAGCAGCATGATGACGATGGCATAGCGGCGCATCCCGGCCAGGCCGGCCGACGTCGCCAACCCCGCCTTGCCCATCAGCGTCAGAAGGACAGGCATCTGGAAACACAGGCCAAAGGCCATAATCAGCTTGAGGCTGATGTCCAGCGTCTGGTCGACCTTGCCCTGGAAGACGATGGCGATGCCCTCGGATGGCGCGGCGCCAGCGGCATCTTCCGCAGGCAGGCCCTGCAGCTGCAAAAGCGCGGCCGAGACCATCGAAGGAAGGTCGGCAAAGCCCAGGAAGAAGGTCATCGCCAGGGGCGTCACGATGTATTGCGCGAAGGCGGCACCGGCAAGAAACAGCACGGGCGAGGCAATCAGGAAGGGCAGGAAAGCCTGCTTTTCACTGCGGTACAGCCCCGGCGCCACAAAGCGCCACAGCTGATAGGCGATGACCGGGAAGGCCAGTGCCAGCCCGCCCACTACCGAGATGTGAAAGTAGGTGAAAAGCAGTTCCTGCGGCGCAGTGTACTGCATCACCGGGTTCGGGTTGCCAAGGTCACGCATCGCCGCTTCGATCGGCTTCAGCAGATAACCGAGAATGGTCTTGGCAAAGGGGAAGACCACGATCATCGCCACCACGAAGGCCGCGATCGACCAGATCAGCCGGTTGCGCAGTTCGATCAGGTGCTCGACCAACGGGGCCGAGCTGTCGTCGATGTCATGCTTGGCATTCATGCTGCGTCACCGCCCGTGGGGTCGGCCTTCTTGCGCAGGCGCCCCGGCGCCTTGGCTGTGCCGGGGGCCGCTGGGGCCGGGTCGGACAGGGCGCGGAGCTTCTCCGAGGCCTCGTCCAGCACCGCCTTGCGTGCGGCCTTCTGTTCGTAAAGCGCCGCAGTCGCCGGTCCGACGGTCGGGGCCGCTTCGGCTGCAGGGGCGGCAATGGTTTCGGCGGCTGCAGCGACCGGGGTGGCGGCTGGCGCCGTCACCGGAGGCATCGGCGGTGGGGTCAGCGGCTTGCTGGGCTTGGCCGCGTTCTTCAGCGGGTCCCACTTCTCGAACTTGTCGGCAGCGGATTTCACCGCATCCAGCCCCATCGACTTGGCCGAGGTGACATTGCGCAGGTCGTCCGCCACGTCCTTGACGCCGGATTCTTTGGCCGCCTGTTCCATGGCCCGGCTGAATTCGCGCCCCATCGCGCGGATCTTGGCGGTAAAGCGACCAAGCTCGCGGAACATGCCGGGCAGGTCCTTCGGGCCGATGATGATCAGCGCGACGATGCCGACGACAAGAAGTTCGGACCAGCTGAGATCCATTCTGCGTCCCCCAAAGCCCTGTGGATCAGGCCTTGTCCTTCTCGGCGGCAGGCGTCACGTCCTTGGCCTCGGCGGCCTTGGCGTCTTCCAGTTCCTTGGTGCCGTCGTTCACGCCCTTCTTGAAGGCGGTGATGCCCTTGCCGACTTCGCCCATCAGGCTGGACACCTTGCCCTTGCCGAACAGCACGAGGACCACGACTGCGATCAGCAGCAGGCCGGGAAGACCAATATTGTTGAGCATGGGATTACCCTCCGGTTCATGCCCCGACGGGGGCAGCAGTTCCTGTCTGACCTCGTATTAGGACCAGCCCCGGGTGCCTTCCAAGCCCGAACCGGCTTGCGGAGCACAGTCAACTGACAGTATTTTGTCAGTAAGTGGGGCGCACTGGCCCCGGTTTGCGCCCAGGAAACCGCATGAAACGCGACGCGCGGCTGTATGACATCGTCCAGGAGTTGCGGGATGGACGGCTGCACACCGCGGCCGAACTCGCGACGCGACTCGGGGTGTCGACCCGAACGATCTGGCGCGACATGGAGATGCTGGCGGCCACCGGAATGCCCGTCACCGGCGAACGCGGTCTGGGCTACATGCTGCGCTCCCCCCTGGTCTTGCCGCCGACGATGCTGACGCCGGAAGAGCTGGAGGCCCTGGTCGAAGGGCTGCGGCATGTGGGGCAAGAGGGAAACCCGCGCGCCAAGGCGGCGAAGAGCCTTCTGTACAAGGTTGCCACCCTGCTGCCGCAGTCAGGGATCGAGACGGACGTCTGACGGGTGGGGACAGAATCCTTCGAAGGATTTTTCAAGAGTTTTCGAAAACCTTTGCGCCCGGCCCCGCCGTTACTGCCAGGCTGTTGTCAGTTGGCCCTTGTCATACCCGTCCCATCGCAACCGATGGAGAAGCCGATGCCCCCCGAAACCACTCCCGAAACTGCCGTCATCGAATATGTGACCTTCGGCCTGGTCCCCGGCGCCGACGAGGCCGCTTTCCTGGCCGCCGCGCGCGGCACCGATGCGCTGGTGCGGCGCCAGCCGGGATTCCTGTCGCGCCGCCTGTCGAAAGGCCCGGACGGGCGCTGGACCGATGCGGTGACCTGGGCGAGCCTCGCCGCAGCCGAGGCCGCGCCGCCAGCCGTGATGTCCGACCCGGACTTTGCCCCCTTCATGGCGCTGATCGACGGGCCTTCCGCTCAGATGCGGCACGAAGCACTGGCCTTGACGATGGCCTGATCCCCGGCCCACCCTGCCCCCATGCGCCGCACCGACCGATTGTTCGACCTGATCCAGATCCTGCGCGACGGGCGACTGCACACCGCGCGGGACATGGCGGACCGGCTGGAGGTCTCGACCCGCACGCTCTGGCGCGACATGGCGACGCTCATCGCCTCGGGCCTGCCGGTCGAGGGCGAGCGCGGGGTGGGCTATATCCTGCGCGAGCCGGTGACCTTGCCGCCCCTGACCCTGACCTCTGACGAAGTGCAGGCTCTGACGCTGGGCCTGCAACTGGTGACGCGGGGGGCGGACCCGTCGCTGACCCGGGCGGCCGAAAGCCTGCTGGGCAAGGTCACCGCGGTGCTGCCCGCCCGGCTGCTGGACGGGATCGGGCAGGACACCTGGGTGTTTCCGGGTGCCGAGGCGCTGGCCGCCGCGCGCCACCTGCCCGCTCTGCGCCAAGCGATCCGCCTGCGGGAACGGGTGGTCATCGACTATGTCGACGGGTCCGGACGCCTGACCGAACGCCCCATCCGCCCCCTTTTGCTGGAGTTCTGGGGACGGGTCTGGACGCTCGCCTCCTGGTGCGAGACGCGCCGCGATTTCCGCAGTTTCCGCGTCGACAGGATCGAGGCGCTGCGCCTGACCGGCGAAGGTTTTCCCGAAGACCCCGGCACCACGCTGACCGACTGGCGGCGCTTGCACGGCAGTTGACGGCTCTCGCCGGTCAGACCCCGAAGACGAAACAGCGGTCGCGGCGGATCATTAGCCACAGGACCGTGCCCGGCTTCGGCAGGAACACCCCGGGGACCGAGGCGGTGAGCTTGGCGCCCTCGAAATCCATCGCGAAATCGACCAGGCTTTCCCGGCCCAGATAGCGGCTGCGCAGGACCGTGCC
>JBJTSJ010000015.1:0-7642 GCA_046076605.1 Tabrizicola sp. | reverse complement strand
ACAACCGAGCCTGGTTCCTCGTCACCCCAGCCCTTCTTCTGCTGGCGTTGGTCGGGGGCCTGCCGCTGCTGGCCGTCATAAACTACGGCTTCCACGACATCTTCACCCTGTCAGACGTGCATTGGGTGGGCGTTCAGTGGTTCGCCGATATTCTTGGGTCCGACCGCTTCCTCGCCTCGCTGGGCAGAAGCCTCCTGTTCTCCACCCTCGCGCTGGCGATCCAAGTGCCATTGGGCATCGGGGTGGCGCTGCTGCTTCTGGGCTACGGGCGGAATGCGGTCTGGGGGCTGATGCTGGTTGCCCTGCCCCTGGTCGTGCCCTGGAACATGATCCCGATATTCTGGCTGGGCCTGATCGAGCCGAAGAGCGGCCTCCTCGGCCCCAGCCTTGCCGCCCTGAGTTTCGACTGGAAGTTCACCGGCTGGCACACCTGGGCGCTGATCCTGGCCGTGGACACCTGGCACTGGCTGGGCCTCGTCGTAGTCCTGGCCTACGCCGGCCTCTCGGCCATCCCGCCCGCCTACATGCAGGCTGCCGCCATCGACGGCGCCTCCCGCTGGGCGGTCTTCCGCTTCATCCAACTGCCCCAGATCACCGGCGCTCTGGCCATTGTGTTCCTCCTGCGCTTCGTCGACAGCTTCATGATCTACACCGAGGCCTTCGCGATCAACGCGGGCGGCCCGAACGACGCCACCCGCTTTCTGACGCTGGAACTTGGCGAGGAGATCAAGGGCTTTTCCTACGGCCAGGCCGCCGCCCGCGCGACGCTGTATTTCCTGATCGTCCTTGCCGTCGTCTGGGCCTTCGTCGCCGCCACAAGGGAGCGGGAGGGATGAGACATCTCGGAATTCTGGCGCTGGCCGGGTTCATCCTCCTGCCCCTGGTGCAGGCGATCCTCCTCAGCTTCACCGCAACCCTGCCGACCGACACGGTGGCCGAGGGCACAGTGGGCCTGATGAACTACCGCGCCGTCCTGGCCGCACCCGAGCTACGGGCGGCGATGGTCAACTCGCTGGTCTACGTCAGCCTCAACGTCGTCCTCTGCATCACGATCGCCCTGCCCGCCGCCTATGCGCTGGCCCGGCACCGATTTACCGGAGACCGGCATTTCCTGCTGATGATCCTCGTCTTCCGGGTCACCCCGCCCGTGGTGCTGTCGCTGCCGATCTTCATCCTGTTCAGCCAGTTCGGACTGGTGAATTCTCCCGTCGGCATCGCGCTGGTCCACTGCCTCTTCAACCTGCCGGTGGCAATCTGGATCCTGGAAAGCTTCATCCGCGCTGTCCCGCGCGAATATGACGAGACCGCCTTCCTCGACGGCCATTCCGGCACGTCCTTCTTCTTCCGCCACCTGATCCCGCAGATTTCGCCGGGCATCGGCGTCGCGGCCTTCTTCTGCTTCATCTTCTCTTGGGTCGAGGTGGTGTTTGCCCGCATCCTGACAGTGACCGGGGGCAAGCCAATCACCATGGCGATCCAGGCGATGTTTTCGTTCCAGACCGACATCGGGATGGTGATGGCGATGACCTGCCTGTCGCTGGTGCCCGGGGTGGCGATGATCTGGTTCGTCCGAAACCACCTGGCTCGCGGGTTCACCCTGCGGGCGTGAACGTAAGGTGGGCGACCCGCCCACCCTACTGGGCAGGCACCCCTGCCCCCAGCAGGTCCTCGACAAAGAACGCCGCGAACAGGGCGCGGCCCGAGACCCCGGCCTTCGAATAGATCCGGGTCAGCTGCGCCCGGACCGTGCCTTGCGCGGCCCCGCGCAGCTCGGCGATTTCGGCCACGTCCAGACCCTTCAGCGCCAGAAGCCCCACGTCGCGCTCGGCGGGCGTCAGCGCCCAGGCGGTGAACTGGCCCTCGATCACGTCCGACAGCGCACCCCGCGCCACGGCAAGCGCCTGGTCCTGGGCTCGCAGAAGCTCGATCGTGCGGCGCAGGGCGAAGGAGCCAAAGACGATCCCCAGGACCAGTGCCGCAGTCACCACCGCCTCGAAGATGAAATGGGCCGAGACCGGATCCGCGCGCAGATCGCCGATCACGTCGCCCACGAAGAACACCGTCCCCATCGTCTGGATCAGCAGGAAGACCGACAGGGCCGCCGTCTGGCGCCGGCCCGCCGTCCGGATGTCCGGGCCAGCGCTCATTTGCCGCGCCGCGTGTCGCCCAGAAGCATGGGCTTGACCAGGTTCCGGCGCATGGCACGGCCCTCGACAAACACGCCCGCGATATGCAGCGTCGCAAGGAATAACAGCAGGTTGGCAGCCACGTCATGCACCTCCTCGGCCGTGTGGCGCAGGCTCTTGTCCTCGTCCGAGGATTCGCCATCGTCCGCCTTGATCAAAGCAGACCAGTCGCCGGATGCAACCGCCGCCTTCTCCTCGGCCACCTGCATCGGTGTCGCACCGCCGGTCATGTAAAGGCCCGTCACGGTCACCACGGCCAGTGTGGCCCAGAAGACATAGGCCATCATCGCACCTGCCGGATTGTGCGAGGGATAGTCCTGCACCCGGCCCGCGATCAGCTGGCGCAGGTGGCGCAACGCAGTGATCGGATTGGGCGGGAAGGCCGAAAAACGCGCCTCGGCCGGACCAAGCACCCCCCAGACCATCCGCATCACCAGAAGCGCCATCACGATCCAGCCGACCGACACGTGCAGAAGGCTGCCACCTTCATCCAGCAGTGCGTTCAACAGGACCGACACCGCGATCCCCCAATGCGTCAGGCGCACGACGGGGTCCCACAGGCTGGGCGAGGTTTTGACGGCCGCTGCGGCCGGGGTCCGGGGGGTAGCCATGTCAGTCTTCCGACTTGATGTCGGCGACCTTGCCGGTCGCGGGGTCGATGTAGACCTCCATCGCCTTGTTCGTGGCGGTGTCGGTGCACTTGGCCTCGATCTTGCCGTCCTCGGCCTCGAACTCGTTCACCTTGCAGTCGGCCTTTTCCAGCGCCGCAGTGGCGGTGGTCGGGTCGGTGCCGATCATGTCGCCGACGACCGGCATCGCCGTCGCAGCCATCGGCATCGCGCCAAGGGCGAGGATCGAGAGGAGCTTCAGTTTCATGGTCTTGCCTTTCTTTGGGGCCCGCCACCCTGGCAGGCCGGGGGCCGAGGCACAAAGCGTGCTTCGGATGCCCTTGGACTTGCTTGGTTTCTGCACCTGCATCCATCCCGGCGGTGCTTACCGGACCCAGCCTAAGCGCAGGCTGACAGCAGGTTTCCGCCGGACCTTCCCCTTGCGCGACCGGGCGGCAGCGGCGATATGTGGGGCAAAGCGAAGGAACCTAGGGATGGCCCTGCCGATCAACGACCAGTTCCGCTACTGGGGCGTCGCCGCCCTTGTCTTCTTCGTGCTGCTCTGGTTCCTCGGCGACGTGCTTCTGCCCTTCATCGTCGGCGGCGCCATCGCCTATTTCCTTGACCCCATCGCCGACCGGCTCGAGCGTCTGGGCCTATCCCGGGTCGCTGCGACGACGGTGATCTCGCTGATTGCGCTCTTGCTGGTCGTGCTTCTGGTGCTGGCCGTCATTCCGACGCTGGTCAACCAGCTGACGGCTTTGGTCAATGCCGCCCCCGACATCGCCAAGCGGCTGCAGGGGTTCCTGCTGGAACGCTTCCCCGAGCTTGCCGATTCGACCTCGACGATCCGCCAAACCCTGGCCGAGATCGGTGCCGCGATTCAGGCGCGCGGGGGCCAACTGGCGCAGGGCATCCTGACCTCGGCGCTGGGGGTGATCTCGATCGTCCTTTTCATCGTCGTCGTGCCGGTGGTGGCCTTCTACCTGCTTCTCGACTGGGACGACATCGTGGCCCGGATCGACAGCATGTTGCCCCTGGACCATGCCCCCACCATCCGCCGCCTTGCGCGCGAGATTGACGCGGTGCTGGCAGGCTTTGTGCGCGGCCAGGTCTCGGTATGCCTCGCACTTGGCACCTTCTACGCCGCTGCGCTGATGGCGGCAGGGCTGCAATTCGGCCTGATCGTCGGTGCCATCGCGGGCGCGATCACCTTCATCCCCTACGTCGGCTCGCTGGTCGGCGGGGCGCTGGCCATTGGCCTTGCCCTCTTCCAGTTCTGGGACGACTGGGTGCAGATCGGCATCATCGCAGCGATCTTTGCCGTGGGCCAGTTCGTCGAAGGCAACATCCTGACCCCCCGCCTGGTGGGCAAATCATGGGCCTGCACCCGGTCTGGCTCCTTTTGGCGCTGTCGGCCTTCGGCACGGTCTTCGGCTTTGTCGGCATGCTGATCGCGGTGCCGGTGGCCGCATCCATTGGCGTCCTGACCCGCTTTGGCATGGAACAGTACCGGGCGAGCCTTCTGTACCAGGGCAAGGCCGCGGTGCCGGTCGCGACCGCCAGTTTCACCAGCGCGCCCCACCAGCCGATGACCCAGTCACCGGCGAAACCCCGGCGCAGCCGCAAGACCGGCAAGACAGGCCCGACCGCGTGATCCGCCAGCTGGCCTTTGATCTGCCCAATGCCGAGGCCCTGACCCGCGAAGATTTCTTCGTCGCGCAGTCGAACGCTCTGGCTCTGGCCCAAGTCGATGCCTGGCAGACCTGGCCAGGGCGCAAGCTTCTGCTCGTCGGCCCCGAAGGCGCGGGCAAGACCCATCTGGCGCATGTGTGGGCCGCCCATTCCGGCGCGGTGATCCTGTCCGGCCCGGACATGGCGCAGACCGATGTCGCAGCCCTTGCCGGCCGCCCCGTCGTGGTCGACGACGCCGACCGTATCGGCCCTGCCGAGGCGCAGCTTTTCCACCTGCACAACCTCGCCACCTCTGGCGCGGCGCTTCTGCTGGCCGCCCGCACCCCGCCGCGTGACTGGGGCCTCACCCTCCCCGACCTGGTCAGCCGCATGCAGGCCACCCAGATCGCCCGGCTTGAGGCCCCCGACGACGCGCTCCTCTCAGCCGTCCTGGTCAAGCTCTTCGCCGACCGCCAGGTCGCCGTGCCCGCGAACCTGATCCCCTACCTGGTCAGCCGGATGCCCCGCTCCATCGGTGCCGCCCGCACCCTGGTGACCGCGATTGACGCCCGCGCCCTGGCCGCGGGCCGCCCGATCACCCGGGCCCTGGCGGGCGAGGTGCTGGACAGCGGGGACCCTGAATGAAACAGTGTCACAATAGCTTCACGAACCTTGCGGCATAAGCCCGTCATGACCCAAGCCGATTTCCTCCGCTCGCCCTTCCCAGCCCCGGTAGAGCTTCCCTTTGCGGAAACCGCCGGGCCGGGCCGCTTCTTCAACCGCGAGCTCAGCTGGCTGGCCTTCAACTGGCGCGTCCTGGAAGAGGCGGCGAACCCCGCCGTGCCGCTTCTGGAACGGCTGCGCTTCCTGTCGATCTCGGCCACCAACCTGGATGAATTCTACACTGTCCGCGTGGCGGGCCTGCGCGCGCTGGTCCGAACCGCGAATGCCACCCTGTCCGAAGATGGCCGCAGCCCGGCGGAACAGCTGCAGCTGATCAACGCCGATGCACGGCGGCTGATGCAGACCCAGCAGACCACCTTCAACCGCCTGCGCAAGGAGATGGAGGCCGAGGGCATCAGCATCGTCCCCCGCTCGAAGCTCACGGCCCGCGACCTGAAGCATCTGGAAGCGCACTTCCTGTCGAACGTCTTTCCGGTCCTGTCGCCCCTGGCCATTGATCCGGCCCACCCCTTCCCCTTCATCCCGAACACCGGCTTCAGCCTGGCGCTGGAGCTGGAGCGGGTCACTGACCATCGCCAGCTCAAGGCCCTGCTGCCCGTCCCGCAGCAGATCGCCCGCTTCGTGCCCCTGCCCGGAAAGGACGGCGAAAACCGCTTCCTGCCGCTTGAAGAACTCCTCCTCCTCCACCTCAACATGCTGTTCCCCGGCTACACCGACCGCGGCCACTGCACTTTCCGCGTGCTGCGCGACAGCGACCTTGAGGTTGAGGACGAGGCCGAGGACCTGGTCCGCGAATTCGAGACCGCGCTGAAACGCCGCCGCCGGGGCGAGGTGATCCGCCTGAAGATGTCCGCCGGTGCCCCGGAAGACCTGCGCGCGATGATCATGGAAGAACTTACTGTCACCGAGGACGAGGTGGTGGAGGTCAAGGGCCTGCTCGGCGTGGCCGACCTGAAGGAGCTGATCCTCTCCAGCCGGAAAGACCTGATGTGGCCCCCCTTCACCCCCCGCGTGCCGGAACGGGTGCAGGACCACGACGGCGACATGTTCGCGGCGATCCGTCAGAATGACATGCTCCTTCACCACCCGTACGAGACGTTTGACATGGTCATCCGCTTCCTGCAGCAGGCGGCGACCGATCCGAACGTCCTTGCCATCAAGCAGACGCTCTACCGCACCTCCTGGTACAGCCCGATCGTCAGCGCGCTGTGCGAGGCGGCCGAGGCCGGGAAGTCGGTCACCGCGCTGGTGGAACTGAAGGCCCGCTTTGACGAGGCCGCGAACATCCGGCAATCCCGCCGCCTGGAACGCGCCGGGGCGCATGTCGTCTACGGCTTCGTCAACTACAAGACCCACGCCAAGATCAGCACGGTCGTCCGGCGCGAAGGCGACCATCTGGTGACCTACACCCACTACGGGACCGGCAACTACCACCCGATCACCGCGCGGATCTACACCGACCTGTCCTTTTTCACCTGCGACGGGGCCCTCGGCCGCGATGCGACGAAGGTGTTCAATTACCTGTCGGGCTATGTGCAGCCCGAGGGCCTGGAGAACCTGGCGATAAGCCCGATCACGCTGAAGCCGCGCCTTCTGGACCTGATCGCCGCCGAGGCCGACCACGCCCGCGCGGGCCGGCCCGCGGAAATCTGGGCCAAGATGAACTCGATCATCGACCCTGACGTGATCGACGCGCTTTATGCGGCCTCCCAGGCCGGGGTGAAGATCAGCCTGATCGTCCGCGGCATCTGCGGTCTGCGCCCCGGGGTGAAGGGCCTGTCGGAAAACATCAGGGTGAAGCCCATCGTCGGTCGTTTCCTGGAACATTCCCGCATCGTCTGCTTCGGCAACGGCTTCGGCCTGCCCGCCAAGAAGGCGCGGGTGTTCTTCTCCTCGGCCGACTGGATGGGCCGCAACCTGACCCGACGCGTCGAAACCCTGGTCGAGGCGCTGAACCCGACGGTGAAGAACCAGATCCTCAGCCAGATCATGGCCGCCAACCTGCGCGACGAGGCGCAAAGCTGGCTTCTGTCGCCCGACGGCAGCTATGCCCGCGATCTTGGCCCGGCGGAGGGGCAGTTGTTCAGCTGCCACCAGTTCTTCATGGAAAACCCCTCGCTCTCGGGACGCGGCACGGCGGCCAAGGACGCGCCCCGGCTGATCCCGGTCAGGGACGATGAAACCGGGGCCGCGGCAGCGGCGCGCTAGGGCCAAATTCCTTCGAAGGAATTTGCAAATCTTTTCGAAAAGATTTGGCCCCGCTCAGACCCCCGCGCCCGGGTCCCGCATCAGCTGCAACCGCCCCGCCGCCGCCCGCGCGAAGGTCCGCAGCACCACCTTCCGCCGCGCGCCGGACAAGGGCTGCGTATTTCGCGCGATCGCGGGCGCTTGTTTCACGGCATCGCGGGCAGCCATTTCGCGGTCGCGGGCAGGCTGTTCGACGGCTTTATGGAGTCAGGCTTGAGGGCGGAGGTCAAGGGGTTTTGTGGC
>JBJTSJ010000014.1:0-2752 GCA_046076605.1 Tabrizicola sp. | reverse complement strand
ACCTCGCCCGCGCCGATCTTCAGATCGACCCCGCGCAGAATCACCTTGTCTTCTTCTTCAAGTTTGACGTGCAGGTTGTTGATTTCCAGCATTTTTCTTTCCTTTGGCGTCAGCGCGAATCGGTGAACCAGCCGATGGCCTGGGTGACCATGTCGGGCGGGATCGCACCGGGAGTGACAGTGAAGCGGGCCATTCGGCCAGCCATTTCTTCCTTGCAGGCCAGGCGTTCGACGCCGTGGTAGTAACCCCGCTTGAGATAGTCGTCGAACAGTACCGTGACCGGCTTCGTCGTGCGCAGAAGGACCGCGACCAGGCAGGACGCGCGGAAGCGGCCATCGATCAGCACCAGATCGGGCTGCACGAAATCTGGGCGGTCCCAGACCGACAGGGCATAACCGCTGAACTTGCGGTGTTCGCGCGGTTTCATCGGCACGCCCCAAGGGCCGGTCACGCCCACGTCGGCCCAATGGACCTTGGCGGTCTCCGACAGGCTGGCCACGTAATGCGCCATGCGGTCGGCCCAGTCCCGGTCGCTTTCGACGCTGAACACCGTCTTGCCCAGCTTGGCCGCCAGCACCGTCGACCCACCGCTACCGTATTCCAGGATTGTGTCAGCCGCCTCATAGTGCCTTACCAGGAACCGGCGTTCTTTCGGGGCAAAGGTCAGATCAAAGCTCGGGGCTTCGTCTTCTGGCTCCATCTCGGCATCCCCTTCGCGGTTTGGTACTGTCGGCGGCATCGGCAACGGGTCCGCCGCGCCGCTGGCTCCGGTTCCCAGTGCTGCCAGCGCCTCGCCGACCAGGACATCAACCTGCGCCTTGGCCGCCGACACGCCCGGCAGCGCCATCAGCCGGGCGATCTCAGCCGTGACCGCGGCCTCCCAGTGCAGGATCGAGCGGTCCTCGGCCTCGTTCCTGTCGAAGCGGTCAAAGTATTCCGGCGTATGGCGCACGTTCGGGCGGCGCGGCCCGGTCGAGACCATGCCCCTGCCCCGCGCGGCCTTCAGCTGGAAATGGTCGGGCGTGCGCACCGAGTAATGATTGATCTGCGCCAGGTTCCAGCCGAACTCGCGCCGCGAGGCCAGATTCGTGCGCCCGGTGTAGGGCTGGCGGGCCAGCCAGGGGGCGGTACGTGGGTTCTTCGGGTCGAGCGGCCGACCGTTCCCGCCCAGGCAATCCGCCTCGGTAACCTCGGCCGCCTCCACCAGGCGCGGCAGCCCAGCCGAATTGGCCGAGAAACCCGCGAATTTTTCACCGGCGCGGAACATCGGCTTTGTTTCCAGGTTGGCAATAAAGCCAAGCTTCGACGCACCGACAAAATCCGCCGAGACATAGCGACCGGGAAAGCTGTCATTGCCGTTCGACCCGAACAGCCGCCAGTTCAGCATCAGCGCACCGGCTGTGCCCAGCTGCCCCAGCAGAGCCTGGACTGTCCGGTCGCCGACGTGGACATTCAGGAATTCGTCAGCGTCGAGCCACAGATACCAGGCACCGGGGCGATAGCCGACCTCTGCCTCAAACGCCTGCACGGCGGCATCCTGCGGGGCAACGCCATATCCGGGCGTCGTGCGCAGGAAAGTGATCTCGCCCGCCGCCGCCAGCGCCGCCAGCAGGTCGTCCGACCCATCTGTTGACCCATTGGAGACAATAACCACCCGATCCACCCCAATCACCCGGTGGTAGCCCAGCCATTCCAGCACGAAGGGCCCTTCGTTTCGCATGGCAGAAACCAGCACGACCTCGGGCCGTTCCGTGTCCGGTTCTGCTTGTGCGCGCACCTGAGCCATGGGGAGAGGTCAGCCGACCGAGCCTTCCAGGCTGATCGCGACCAGGCTTTGCGCCTCCATCGCGAATTCCATCGGCAGGGCTTGCAGGACCTCCTTGCAGAAGCCATTCACCACCAGGGCGACGGCTTCCTCTTCGTCCATGCCACGGCTGCGGCAGTAGAAGAGCTGGTCATCGTCGACCTTGGAGGTGGTCGCTTCGTGTTCGACGCGGCTCGAATTGTTGCGCACTTCGATGTAAGGCACGGTGTGCGCCCCGCATTTGTCGCCGATCAGGAGACTGTCGCACTGGGTGTAGTTGCGGCTGTCCTTGGCCTTGGGGTGCATGGAAACCAGCCCCCGATAGGTGTTCTGCGCCCGGCCCGCCGAGATGCCCTTGGACACGATCCGGCTCTTCGTCCGCTTGCCGAGGTGGACCATCTTTGTCCCGGTATCGGCCTGTTGGGCGTTGTTGGCGATGGCGATCGAATAGAACTCGCCCTGGCTGTCATCCCCCCGCAGAATGCAGGACGGGTATTTCCAGGTGATCGCCGACCCGGTCTCCACCTGCGTCCACATCACCTTGGCCCGGTCGCCCCGGCAATCGGCGCGCTTGGTGACGAAGTTGTAGATCCCGCCGCGGCCTTCCTCGTCGCCCGGATACCAGTTCTGGACGGTGGAGTATTTCACCTCGGCGTCCTTCAGGATCACGATCTCCACCACAGCCGCATGCAGCTGGTTGGTGTCGCGCTTGGGCGCGGTGCAGCCTTCCAGGTAGCTGACGTAGGCGCCCTCGTCGCAGACGATAAGGGTGCGTTCGAACTGGCCGGTGTTTTCGGCGTTGATGCGGAAGTAGGTCGACAGCTCCATCGGGCAGCGCACGCCCTTCGGGATGTAGACAAACGACCCATCCGAATAGACTGCGCTGTTCAAGGTCGCAAAGAAGTTGTCGGTCGGCGGTACGACGCTGCCAAGGTACTGCTTCACCAG
>JBJTSJ010000013.1:0-3854 GCA_046076605.1 Tabrizicola sp. | reverse complement strand
GCGCACAAGCGCTTTGCCCAAACCGTGCGCGACCAGACGGCCGAGGCAATTGCCAAGGGCGCCAAACCGCTCCTGGACCCCAAGACGTTTGCCGATGATGGCGGGGCCTATCTTGCACCGCAGATCCTTGTGAACGTGGATCATTCGATGCGCGTGATGATGGAAGAAAGCTTTGGCCCGGTCGTGGGCATCATGAAAGTGTCAGGCGATGCCGAGGCCCTGCGCCTGATGAACGACAGCCCTTACGGCCTGACCGCCAGCATCTGGACCGAGGATTATGACACCGCCGCCGCCCTTGGCGCGCAGGTGGAAACGGGCACCGTCTTCATGAACCGCGCCGATTATCTGGACCCGGCGCTGACCTGGACCGGCGTCAAGGATACCGGGCGGGGCACGTCACTGTCATACCTTGGGTTCCATTCCGTCACCCGGCCGAAATCCTATCATCTGAAGAAAGTCTGACATGTCGCATTCTGTTCCCAACCGTAACTGGAGCTATCCCACGGCCATCAAATTCGGCGTGGGGCGCATTGCCGAACTTGCCGAACATGCCGCGGGCATCGGGCTGAAAAAGCCCCTGCTGGTAACGGACAAGGCGCTGGCGAGCCTGCCGATCACCGCTGCAGCGCTGGATGTGCTGGAGAAAGCCGGCATGGGCCGCGCGGTCTTTTCCGATGTGGACCCGAACCCGCATGAAGGCAACATGGCCGCAGGCATCGCGATCTATCTGGCAGGCGGGCATGACGGCGTCATCTGCTTTGGCGGCGGCTCGGCGCTTGACCTTGGCAAGATGATTGCCCTGATGGCGCATCAGCGCAAAGACCTCAGCGTCTGGGATCTGGAGGATATCGACGATTGGTACACGCGTGCGGATGCCGCAAAGATCGCGCCGATCATCGCGGTGCCGACAACCGCCGGGACCGGGTCGGAAGTGGGCCGGGCAGGGGTGCTGACGAATTCGGAAACCCACAAGAAGAAGATCATCTTCCACCCGAAGCTGATGCCTGCGGTCACGATCTGCGACCCGGCGCTGACCACGGGGATGCCGAAGTTCATCACCGCAGGCACCGGCATGGACGCGCTGGCGCATTGCCTGGAGGCATTCAGCAGCCCCTTCTACCACCCGATGTCCCAGGGCATCGCGCTGGAAGGCATGCGGCTGGTGTTCGAGAACCTGCCCAAGGTTTACGCGGACCCGAACGACCTTGACGCCCGCGCGCATATGATGAGCGCGGCGGCAATGGGGGCGGTGGCGTTCCAGAAGGGGCTGGGGGCGATCCATGCGCTGAGCCACCCGATCGGGGCGGTTTACAACACCCACCACGGCAACACGAATGCGGTGGTGATGCCGATGGTCCTCGACTTCAACCGGAAGGCCGTGAAGGACCGCTTGGCCAGCGCGGCGGCCTATTGCGGGATCAAGGGCGGCTACAAGGGCTTCTACCAGCGCATCCTCGACCTGCGGACAACGCTGAACATCCCGGAGAACCTGACCAAGCTTGGCGTCAAGGACCCTGACCTCGACATGCTGACCAAGATGGCGCTGGAGGACCCGTCCTGCGGCGGTAACCCGGTCAAGATGACGAAGAAGAATACGCGCGCCCTCTTCGAGGCCTGCCTGTAGGGTGGGCAGGTTGCCCACCCTACCTGGAGGTGTGCCCGGGGGATGACGTTGCGCGAGACGACCGAGATCGCCGTGATCGGGGCCGGGGTCATCGGCCTGACCATCGCGCTGGAACTGATCGACCAGGGCCACGAGGTGGTGCTGGTCGATCCCGGCCAGCCCGGCATGGGCGCAAGCTATGGCAACGCGGGGACCATCGCGGGCTATGCCACGAGCCCGGTCGGCACGCCGGATGTCCTGCGCAACCTGCCCTCCCTGCTTCTTTCGAAGACTTCGCCGTTGGCAATTCGCCACCGGGCCTTGCCGTCGCTGACCCCCTGGCTTCTGCGGTTCCTCTGGCAATCCCTTCCCGCCCAGGCGGAACGCAATGCGCTGAGCCTTGCCAGCCTCCTCACCGGAGCGGCAGAAATGTGGGACGACCTGGCGCTGAGGGTGCAGGGGGCGGGCATCCTGCAGCGGCGCGGCTGCCTCTATCTGTACGAGACGCCCAAGGCCTTCACCCAGGCCTGGACCGAGCTTGACCAGCGCCGCAAACTGGGGGTTGAGGTCGACCTCGTCGGCCCCGACCGGCTGGCCGAGCTGGAGCCGAACCTGCCCCAGGGCCTCGGCGGGGCGGCCTTCTTCACCGGGGCAACCTTTCTGGACGATCCAGGTCGGATGATGGGCCTGATCGCGGCGGCCGTCTTCGAGAAAGCCCGCCACATCCAGGCCCGGGCGGAGAGGCTGGAGCGGCGGCCCGATGGCGTGGTGATCGAGGGGCCGGGTCTGCACCTGCACGCCCGCTGGGTGGTGATCGCTGCCGGGGCACATTCGCGCGATCTGGCGTGGCAGGCCGGGGACCGCATCCCCTTGGACACCGAGCGCGGCTACCATGTCGAATGGGACATGGCCGAGCCGCTCCTCTCCCGCCCCTCCTGCCCCACGGCGCGGGGGTTCTACTTCTGCCCGATGGCGGGGCGCCTTCGCGTCGCGGGGACGGTGGAGCTTGGGGGCCTGACGCTTCCGCCGTCACCCCACCGCATCGCCAAACTGGTCGAGGGCGCGCGGGCCTTCTTCCCCGACCTCCCCGCCCCGGACCGTGAGTGGATGGGGTTCCGCCCGTCGATCCCCGACAGCCTGCCTGTGATCGGCCCCTCACGCGGGGGGGCTGAGGTGATCCACGCCTTTGGCCATGGCCATCTTGGCGTGACGCTGGCCCCGGTCACCGCGCGCATCGTTGCAGGCCTGATCGACGGGCATGCGACAGGCGTCAACATGGCGCCTTACCTGCCGCAGCGGTTCTAGGGAAAACGAAAAACCCAGCAGCTTGCGCTGCCGGGGTTCACGATGGGGTCCGCGCAATCGCAAGGGGTCAGGCCCTTGGCGCCCGCGCAGGATCGTCTTAGCTGGGCGTGTCGTCGTTGCCGCAGGCGATCGCGCAGATCAGGACCAGGCCCACGACGACCGGAACAATCCAGCCCGAACGCGGCGAGGCAGCTTCGACTGCCGCCTCGTCTTCGACGACAACCGGGCCACCGGCGAAAGCGGTGGTCGAGGTCATTGCCAGCGTAAGAGCGAGCAGCGGGGCAGCAAGTTTCGTCATGTCCCAATCCTTCCAGATGCTGAGGGGTGCTTCTGTTTCCGGATATCCAGACATTCGCACCGGGGCAAGGAGAGTTGCCGAAAAGCTGCAGTCTCTTGTGAAAGAGTTGCACAAGGACAACTACCCCAGGCACCACGACAGGCCCGCTGGCCGGACCGAAGATTTTCGCGACGGCCCTCTTGACCTTCCCATGATGGGAAGCCCCATATGCTGGAACGTCCCTGCCGAAAAGGAGGACGGACCATGACCGCACATCCGAAAGACCTGACAATTGACCTGCCGATCGAGGGCATGACCTGCGCCTCTTGTGCGGGCCGGGTGGAACGCGCGCTGAAGGCGGTGCCGGGCGTCACGGCGGCGCGGGTGAACCTTGCCACCGAACGGGCCGAGGTCGAGGGCTCTGCCACGCCCGAAGCGCTGATCGGCGCGGTCGAGAAGGTGGGTTACAGCGTCCCGGCCCATGCGCAAGAGCTGGTAGTGGAGGGCATGACCTGCGCCTCCTGCGTCGCGCGGGTTGAACGGGCGCTGAAGGCGGTGCCGGGCGTCACGGGGGCGACCGTCAACCTGGCCACCGAAAGCGCGCGGGTCGAAGGGGTTGCGGAGGCCGCTGCCCTGATCGCCGCGATCAAGGCCACGGGCTACAGCGCG
>JBJTSJ010000012.1:0-2536 GCA_046076605.1 Tabrizicola sp. | reverse complement strand
CACCAGTGCCGGTCATGGATGCGAAACCAGATCCGGGTGCGGCCGTAAGGCGCGACAGTCGCGACGAACAGGACGACCCTGATATCCGGCAGGAAGTGGTGGGCGAAGAAGTTGACGTAGATCGCCATGGCCAGCAGCACGGTCAGGAGAAAGCTGGGATAGGGCGCGAAACGCATGTCGAAGACGCGGATCACGCGGGCCATGTAGCTGCCGACGGCGGCATACATGAAACCCGAGAAGAGCGGCACGCCCATCAGCTTGAAGAGGCCGGGCTCGGGGTAGGCCCAGGAGCCGGCATGGACCTTGAACCACTCCATCGCTGTGCCGGTGAGGTGGAAGAGGAGGATGACGCGGGCTTCTTCCCAGGTTTCGAGTTTGGTCGCGAGGAAGATGGCTTGCGTGGCGATGGCGAAGAGGAAAAGGGCATCGTAGCGGTGAAGGGGCCAGTCGGGTTGCCAGATCGCCTTGGTGAGGAGGATCGCGGCCAGAAGCAGACCGCCGAAGAGACAAGCCCAGCCCTGTTTCAGGACGAACATGACAAATTCGGCAATGGCAAAGGGTAGCCGGGACCGGGCCCAGTCGCCCATGCGGTGTTCAAGGGATCGGGTGTCGGGGGCGGTCATGCTGGTCCTGACGGTGGCGTCGGAGGATGTGACCGGCGTAGCCGTCGCGCGTCAAGGTGGGGTATCGCTCTCCCGAGTCGAGTGACTTTCGAAAGGAGCGCCTGCGGCACGGACTCCTTTTGTCTCGCCCCTTTTGCGTGAAGGACGCAAAAGCGCTCGCCGCGACACGGTTAGCTCGAACCGGTGGCACAAAGCGTATCGCACCTCCGGCGGGGATCTTTGGCAGAGGGAAAGCCGAAAGAGTTCAGGTTGTTGGCCAAGGGACGACTGTCAGTTCCGGCCAGACTGCGGATTGCCTGGCGGCCTTGGCGTGATGTGTGGCCCTGTTGTCGAGGGCCGGGTTGGGGGTCAGGCGGAAGCTGAAGATGTCATCAAGGCCGTAGGGAGCGTAGAGATCGAGGCCGGCATCCGTGAGCCGCGCGCCGACGCAATGCGTTCGCGAGGCAAAGAGATCGATGGCCTGGCGCGAGGCGCTGAGTTGCGGATAGGGCTGGCCGAAGTGGTCGGGATACCAGAGATGCACGCGCGCCTGATTGCGCAACTCGACGGGCGGTGAGCCTGGAAAGCGGTGCGCAGAGTCGCGGATCAGGCGGTCTTCGGCTTCATAGCTTCGATCCTCGTCGAAGTAGAACAGGTCAACGTCCTTCACCCCGTGCATGTCCGGTCGGCTGGTGAGGTGGTTCCAGACCGTGTTGTAGATCGCGCCGGAGACGATCCACCAGTCCGGAAGGTTCCAGTCCTTCGCGCGGGTCAGGCGGTCGATCAGAATGGGGCTCTGCGCAATGATCTCGCGCAGGGCCTGTTCTTGCGTCGCGGGGTCGGCGCCCGCGTAGCGCAGGTGGCCGCTCAAAGCTCCGGATAGATCGGGAAGCGCTGGCAGAGGGCTTCGACTTCGGCCTTCACCTTGGCCTCGACGGCGGCGTTGCCGTCTTCGCCGTTGGCGGCAAGGCCGTCGACGACCTCGATGATCCAGCGGGCGATCTGACGGAATTCCGGCTCACCGAAGCCGCGGGTGGTGCCAGCCGGGGTGCCGAGGCGGACGCCGGAGGTGATGGTGGGCTTTTCGGTGTCGAAGGGTATGCCGTTCTTGTTGCAGGTGATGTGGGCGCGGCCCAAGGCTTTCTCGGTGGCGTTGCCCTTCACGCCCTTGGGGCGCAGGTCGACCAGCATCAGGTGCGTATCGGTGCCGCCGGTGACGATGTCGAGGCCGCCCTTCATCAGCTCATCCGCCAGGGCCTTGGCGTTCTTCACGACCTGGGCCTGGTAGTCCTTGAAGCCGGGACGCAGCGCCTCGCCGAAAGCGACGGCCTTGGCGGCGATGACGTGCATCAGGGGGCCGCCCTGGATGCCCGGGAAGATGGCGCTGTTGATTTGCTTGGCGATCGCATCACACATCAGGATCACGCCACCACGGGGGCCGCGAAGGCTCTTGTGGGTGGTGGAGGTGACCACATCGGCATGGGGCACCGGATTGGGATAGACCCCAGCGGCGATCAAGCCAGCGTAGTGGGCCATGTCTACCATGAACAGGGCGCCGATGTCGCGCGCCACCCGCGCGAAGCGCTCGAAATCGATTCGCAGGCTGTAGGCCGAAGCGCCTGCAATGATCAGCTTGGGGCGATGCTCGTGGGCCAGCTTTTCCATGGCGTCGTAGTCGATGGCCTCTTGGGCATCCAAGCCATAGCTGACCACTCGGAACCATTTGCCGCTCATGTTCAGCGGCATGCCGTGGGTGAGGTGGCCACCTTCGGCCAGGCTCATGCCCATGATGGTGTCACCGGGCTGCAGCAAGCCAAAGAAGACACCCTGATTGGCCTGCGAGCCCGAGTTGGGCTGCACGTTGGCAAAACCGGCGCCAAACAACTGCTTGAGTCGATCTATGGCCAACTGTTCAGCCACATCCACAAGTTCGC
>JBJTSJ010000011.1:0-3547 GCA_046076605.1 Tabrizicola sp. | reverse complement strand
GGAAGCGCTGGAGAAAAAGCTGCGCCAGGCCATCGCGGAAGGGGCCGAAAGGGCCAGCACATGAGCGGTTCACGCGGGATGATCCGCAACATCGTGACGCTGGGCGGCTGGACGCTGGTGTCGCGCGGGGCGGGTCTGGTGCGCGAACTGATGATGGCCGCCTACCTGGGCGCTGGCCCGGTGGCGGACGCGTTCAACGTGGCCTTCAGCCTGCCCAACATGTTCCGCCGCTTCTTCGCCGAGGGCGCGTTCAACCAGGCCTTCGTGCCGCTCTATTCCAAGAAGCTGGAAGCCAGGACCGACGCCGAGGATTTCGCGCAGAACGCCTTCTCCGGCCTGACCGCCTTCCTGATCGTCTTCACCCTGGTCGGCACTCTGGCCATGCCGTTTCTGGTCTGGGCCATGGCGGCAGGGTTCGTCGGTGATGGCCGCTTTGACATGGCTGTGGACTTCGGCCGGATCACCTTCTGCTACATCGGCTTCATCTCGCTCTTCGCGCTCCTCTCCGGCATCCTGAACGCCCACGGGCATTTCGCTGAAGCCGGGGCCGTGCCGGTGATGATGAACCTGGTTTTCATCGTCGCGATGATGTTGGCGCATTACTTCGGATGGGACATGGGCCGGACCCTTGCCTGGACGACGCCCGTCACCGGCATAGCCCAACTGCTCTGGACCCTCTACGCCGCCCGACGCATCGGCTTCATCCCCCGGCTGAGGCTGCCCCGCCTGACCCCGGACTTCCGCCGCCTGATGGTCAACATGGGGCCGGCGCTCCTTGTTGGAGGGGTGGTCCAGATCAACCTCCTCGTCTCGCGCCAGGTCGCCTCGGGCACCGAAGGCGCGATTTCCTGGCTCGTCTATGCCGACCGGCTCTACCAGCTCCCCCTCGGCGTGGTCGCAATCGCCGTGGGCACCGTCCTCCTCCCCGAGCTTTCGCGACGCCTGCAAGCCGGGGATGCCGCCGGGGGGCGCGAGGCATACAACCGCGGCACCGAATTCGCACTGCTCCTCACCCTCCCCGCCGCCGTCGCACTGGTCGTCATCGCGCTGCCCATCACCGAGGTCCTGTATCAGCGCGGCGCCTTCGGGCCCGAGGACACCGCAGCCACCGCCCTTGCCCTGGCGATCTACGGTCTGGGCCTTCCCGCCTTCGTCCTGCAAAAAGCGCTCCAACCCCTGTTCTACGCCCGCGAGGACACCCGCAGCCCGTTCCGCTATGCCTTCTGGTCGATGGCAATCAACGCCGCCCTCGCCTTCGGGCTGATGCCCTGGATCGGCTTTTCCGCCGCCGCTTGGGCCACGACACTGTCGGCCTGGGTCATGGTCATCCAGCTGTGGTGGGGCGCGCGCCGCTTGGGTGAGGAAACCCGATTTGACGCCCGGTTCCTGTCGCGTCTTTGGCGGATTGTTCTGGCCTCGGCGCTGATGGGCGCTGCGCTTTGGGGCGGGTGGATGCTGCTTCAGCCGATGCTAGAGGCCCGGGCTTACCGCGTGCTGGCCCTGGTCCTGCTGGTGGTGCTGGGTATGGCCAGCTATACCATCGCCGCCTTTGGCCTGAAGGCCGTCCAGTTGTCGGACCTGAAGGCGCTGCGTCGTCAGCGCTGACGCAGCTGGTCGATCACCTGCTGGAACCCGCCGGGACTGACCACGAACGACAAAAGGAACCCGGCCGCAAATCCGGTCACGTCGGCCACCCATTCCCATCCGCCGCCGAACATCACGCCAAAGACGAATTGCACCAACAAAAGTGCCCCGATCAGCGAGAAAGCGCGCCACTTGTTCGCGCCGACCCGCGACAGGTTGGTGAAGATCATGAAAGTGAAGGCGCCGATCAAGCCATAGACGGCGGGGTAGGCGCCGATAAGCGGCGCAGTCAGACCGGGGATCAGCAGGCCGTAGCAGATCGCGCCAACAGCGGTTGACCCCAGCACAACAACCAGCACCGCCCACCAGCGGAACACCTCGCCCACCCATTTCCCAAGCGCCAACAGCATGACGATGGCAAAGATCGCGTGGGTAAAGCTACCATGTACCAGAGTGTAGCTGATCAGCCGGTGCAGCTCGACATAGGGATGGCCGCCTGTCTCCCATTGCTGGTGCAACAGCTGCGGACTCAAGGCAAAGCGGAAGAAGGCCTCTGTCCGCCAGTTGGATCCTTGCGCGGGACCCGCCAGCCCGGCGGCCTGCAGTTGAAAGACCACCTCCATCGCGATCAGCGGCAGGGACAGCACCCAGACAATCGGCGGCAGCGGGTTCAACGGGGGGGCGTTTTTGTCCGGGTCCATGCCTGTCCTGCCTGATTGACGGTTCTTTCCCCTTCGATTACGCGGGTTCGCACGCTTTATCCAGATGGAGCCTTCCCATGTCGTCCGCAGCTACGGCGGTCCAAACGCCGAAAGCCTTCCAGCCCCGCATCTTCTCGGGCATCCAGCCCTCGGGCGGGTTGACGCTTGGCAACTACCTCGGTGCCCTGAAACGCTTTGTCGAAAAGCAGGACGAAGGGATCGAGACGATCTACTGCATGGTGGACATGCACGCGATCACCACCTGGCAAGAGCCGGAGAAACTGCGCCACCAGACGCGCGAAGGGGCCGCGGCCTTCATCGCCGCCGGGATCGATCCGAAGCGGTCCATCCTGTTCAACCAAAGCCAGGTCGGCGCGCATGCCGAACTCGGCTGGATCTTCAACTGCGTCGCGCGCATGGGCTGGATGAGCCGCATGACGCAGTGGAAGGACAAGACCGCGGGCAAGAACGCGGAAAACGCCTCGCTTGGGCTCTTCGCCTATCCCTCGCTGATGGCGGCCGACATCCTTCTGTATCATGCCACCATGGTGCCGGTGGGCGATGACCAGAAGCAGCATCTGGAACTGTGCCGCGACATCGCGATCAAGTTCAACAACGACTATGGGGTCAATTTTTTCCCGGTCGTCGAACCCCTGATCGAGGGTGCGGCGACCCGGGTGATGTCGCTGCGGGATGGCACCAAGAAGATGTCGAAGTCCGATCCGTCGGACCAAAGCCGGATCAACCTGACCGACGATGCCGACATGATCGCCGCGAAGATCCGCAAAGCCAAGACCGACCCCGAGCCGCTGCCCGAAACGGCGGAGGGCCTGAAGGACCGCCCCGAAGCGCGGAACCTTGTGAATATCTATGCGGCTTTGGCCGGGCACTCTGTTGACCAGGTGATCCGTGACTTCGCGGGCGCCCAGTTCGGCACCTTCAAGCCGGCTTTGGCTGACCTTGCCGTCGCGAAACTCTCGCCCATCACCACCGAGATGAACCGCCTGATGGCCGACCCGGGCGAGATCGACCGCATCCTTGGCGATGGGGCCGACAGGGCCGCCGCCATTGCCGAACCCATTCTTGAACAGGTGTTCGACATCACCGGAATGATCCGCTCGCGCCGGAAATGATCCACAGCTTTTGACGGGTCCCCACCGGGCCTGTCACATTCCCGATTCAGGCGATGGCTAGCGTCTAGGTGTTCGGAGATGCGATCTGTCCCCATCGCCCGGTCCGGCCAGTCTGCCCCTGAGCGGCCA
>JBJTSJ010000010.1:0-4470 GCA_046076605.1 Tabrizicola sp. | reverse complement strand
ACTGTCATCGTCCAGTTGAACCGCCGCACTGGCGCCCCGTGTTGCAGCTTCAGCAGGAACTTCAGCGCCCGGTCGAACACGCCCTTCTCATGGGCCAAGGGGACGGGAGCATGCCATTCCATAAAGTTCATGCCGACGTCGAAATCCACCGACCAGTCGGCCTGCGACGTCGCGATCCCCGCATCCATCCACAGCGTCCCATCGCGGTCATCCTGCAGCGTCCAGTCGCCTTGGGTCTGGCGCATGATGTATTCGAACGGCGGATAGGCAAGAGTCGATTCATCGAGGAATGTGAACGACTGTTCGATTCCCAGCGGCCGGTTCACCCAATGCCAGCGGTTGCCGTCCTTTGTCAGCGAAAACCACTGCGGATAGTCCCGCGCCTTGGTCTCCATGATCAGTTCCAGCGTGTCCCAGCCGGCCAGTGTCATGTGCGGCAGCGACTGGCAGCGGAGCGGGTCTTCGGCCAGCACCTTGGCGCGGTCGATCATCTCGGCGACGTAGTGTTCGTCCACGTCGAAGGTGTGCTCGAAGGCCGTGCCTTTCCGGCCCGGCGTGTGCGGCTCCATGTTGACCGAATACATGTAGTCGTCGCGGTCGAAGGGGAACGGGAACCGGCGCGGGTTCGTATTCTTGTAGGTGAAGGTCTCGCGGAAGGTTTCGTCCCGGAAGAATCCGCCGAAGTCGTCCGGAGCGAACTTGAAATCAAGGCTCATGGTTCTCTCCTATCGGTCGATGACAAGGGTCTTGCCCTCAAAGCGGCTGACGCAAGGCATGATCTTCTGGTTCGACGCCTGCTCTTCCGGCGACAGCCAGTGGTCGCGGTGCAGAATCGTGCCGTCGCATTTGTGAACGGTCGTTTCGCATTGCCCGCAGGCCCCGCCCCGGCAAAGGTAGGGGGCATCCACTCCCGCCGCCTCCATCGCCTCCAGCAGGCTTTGCGTCGTGCCGACGGTGATGGTCTTGCCGCTGGCCGCAAGCTCCACCTGGAACGGCAGGCCGGTGCCGGGGGCAAGGGACTCCTCGTGGTGCAACGCCTGTTTGGGCCAGCCCATCGCTTCTGCGGTGGACAGCACCCAGTTGATCATCCCCTTCGGCCCGCAGACATAAAGATGCGTGCCAATCGGCTGATTTTCCAGAACCTTCTGAAGGTCGATCATCTGCTTCTGGTCGTCGAAGTAGCAGTGGACCCGATCCGGATGCGCCGCCGTCAGCCGGTCCATGTACGCGCCCAGAGGCTTAGACCGCGCCGAATAATGCAACTCAAACCGCCCGCCGAAATGCACCAGTTGCGCGATCTGCGCCAGGAAGGGTGTGATTCCGATCCCGCCCGCGATCATCAGATGCTTCTTCGCCCGGTTGTCCAGCGGGAACAGGTTGACCGGGTAAGAGAGCGTCATCTCCATCCCCGGCGTCACATGCCGGTGCATAAAAAGCGACCCGCCCCGGCCCAACTCATCGCGGCGGACAGAGATCTCATAGCCCGACCGATCCTCGGGGTCGGACATAAGTGAATAAGGGTTCAGCCTGCGCGTGCCGTGGTCGTCCATCTCGACCACGGTATGTGCGCCGCCCGAAAAGGCAGGCAGTGGGGACCCATCCCGCGAGACGAACCGGAACCGCTTGATCAGCTCGTTGACCTCGACGACCTCGGCCACGCGGACCTGGAGTTTCGCGCCGCCGCTCATTTGAACCTCACCACGCTTTCCGGCACCAGACCGGGGTCCTCGGCGTCGATGTTCACACCCTGGAAGGCCGCCATGCGCCGGGAATAATGGTCGCGGACAAAGAGGTTAAGCCCGCAGTGGCTGCACTTGAACGGGTCCGTGGCGACGTTTTCCGTAACCCCCTTGCAGTGCACGCATTGCACCCGCCGCAGGGTCGATCCGCGCTGTTCCTTCTGGATCGAGGCGAAGGGGAAGCCCGTGTTCATGATCTCGCGCTCAGCCTGGCCGATCAGGCTTTCGGTACCCGCCAGATAGAACTGCGTTCCCATATGCGCGTCCGACAGCACCCGCACAAGCCGCGGCAGCAGCGCCGGAATGGTCGGCGCGCGGAAGAACTGGGCGGCCGCCAACCCTTCCAGCTTCGCCGTTCCATCGGTTCCCGTAGGCCCCGGGCAATACATCACATGCGCGCTGGCAAGCATTTCCGAACGGTTGTTCGCCTTGCCCAGCATGTCGGTCACCGCATCCGCCCCGGCGCAGTCAGCGACAATCACGTGCAGCTTGCCGGGACGCGGTTCAAGGGCCGCATAGACCGGGCGCGACTTGATCGAGGGGGCGTCGATGGGGGTCAGTTCCACTTTCACGGAAGGCATTCCCTAAAGCAAACGGGGCCCACGCCGACGCGCAGGCCCCCGATAGATCAGTCCTTGGCAGTCCGACGCTTCTTCTCCACGTCGTAGAAGGGCAGCGGGGCCGACACCGCCTTCAACGGCCCATGCGTGCCGCAGCGCACCTCCAGCTCGGTCCCGTTGTTCGCGCAGTCCACCGACAGGCGCGCAATCGCCACGACCCAATCGTTCAGCGGCGAATACATCGGCTGCGTCACCACGCCCACCTGTCTGCCATCCTTGAAGATCGGCGCGTTGCCGGGCACCTTCTTGCCCTCGAACTTCAGGCCCGAGATCTTGAAGCGCTCCTTGCCCTGCAGGCGGTAGTGCTCTTCCGCCCCGCGGAAGCCGGTCTTGCCCTTGGTGACCGTCCAGTCGAGGCCCAACTCCCATAGCGTGTCGCCGGGACCTTCATTCTCGAACGGGTACATTTCCGAGTTGTCGAAGGGGAAGAACAACAGGTACGACTCGGCCCGCAGCATATCCAGCGTGGTGAAGCGGCACGGGATGATCCCCATGCTCGCGCCTTCCTCGAGGATGCGGTCCCAGATCTCGCCCGCGTCTTGGCCGCGGCAGAAAATCTCATAGCCCCGCTCGCCGGTATAGCCGGTCCGCGACAGGGTGATGGGCTTGCCGAACAGCATCGCGGGCATGTGGCCCATGTAAGGCAGCGCGCGGACGCCCGGGATGTGCTTTTCCAGGTAGTCCACGGCCAGCGGCCCCTGCAGCGACAGGTCGTGCAGGTTGTCGTCAAAGCGCAGGGACACATCGCGGCCCGTCGCGGCCATCGTCAGCTGCTCATGCCCCTGACCGGACCCATGCACCACGGTGTAAGAGTTCGGCCCCATCCGGTAGATGATGCAGTCGTCGATGAACTTGCCCGCGTCGTTCAGCATGCAGGCGTACAGCGACTTGCCGGGCGCAATCTTTTCCGGGTCGCGGGTGGTGGCGCGGTCAATGACATGCGACGCCGCGTGCCCGGTGATGTGGACCTTCTTCAGGCCCGACACGTCCATCAGCCCCGCCTTGGTGCGGATCGCCATGTATTCGGCGTTCGGGTCGCCCTTGGAATAGGACCAGGCCGTGCCCATCCCGCTCCAGTCTTCCAGGTTCGAGCCGAGCGCCTTGTGCCGGTCCATCAGTGCCGAGAAACGCCAGGAATTCGTCATGCGCAGTCCCTCCCAGTGGGCTTTGATTTTCGACGAGTGTCAGGTGATTCCCGCCAGAAAGCAATAATGAAGTGCAACAATCTTTCTTGTCAGAAAACATCCGCCCAAGAAAAAGGCCGCCCGGCGAGGGCGGCCTTTGACCTGTCGGTTTCAGTCGCCTCAGGCAGGCAGGACGAAGAACCAGTTCGCCCAAAGCATCAGCGCCACCCCGGCCACCAGCGCCAGATAAGGCAGCATTCCGGCCTTCCGTTCGCCCAACTCGCCATAGGGCAGGCCCAGGTCGTCATAAGCCTCCTTGGGGAACTTGCCGCCGTCGGTGACGTAATGGCGGAACCAGAACACCGGGAAGATGAAGGCCGCGAAGACCAGCCCCGACCACAGCGCGTTCTCATAGCCCCAGACCTTGGCACCTGCGCCCAGGAACAGGATGTTGACGAAAGCCAGCACCGTGTTGACCCCGATCAGCCAGTTCGGCGCGCGCCAGGGCCGGTCCATATGCGCGCTGTCGATCCGGTGGATCCAGCCGGCGTTCAGGTTCAGGAAGTTGAACAGGATGTAGCCGACGTTGCTGATCGCGAGGACGTAGAAGTAGCCCCCCACGTCGGACGCCAACGCCAGCAGGATCACGTTGAAGGTGAAGTCCGTCCACATGGCGTTGCGCGGTGCGCCGTGGCTGTTGACCTCGCCCAGGTACTTCGGCAGCCATCCGTCGCGGCTGCCCTGGTACAGCGTCCGCGAGGACCCGGCCATCGCGGTCATGATCGCCAGGAACAGCGCCATGATCATCAGGATCACGAAGATCTGGGTGATCGCAGCGCCACCGCCGATCATGTTGCCCATCGCCTCGCCCACGCCGGTCCCGTCAACGATCCCGGTCGCCAGCATCCCTTCCACCCCATAGACCCCCTGGAACGAGAACGGGATCAGGAAGAAGAACACGCAGCACAGAAGGCCCGAATAGAAGAT
>JBJTSJ010000009.1:0-2927 GCA_046076605.1 Tabrizicola sp. | reverse complement strand
TCGGGGCGGCACAAGCCGGTGTTCACGGTCAGCCTGGACCTGACGATCTCCAACGACGCGGGCGTGCTGGGGCGGATCTGCACGCTGATCGGCGAACAGAAGGCAAACATCAGTGACCTGCGCTTCACTGACCGAAAACCGGACTTTTATCGCCTCATTGTTGACGTGGACCTTAGGGACGTTGAGCACTTGCACATGGTCATGACCGCGCTGGAAGCCGACACGGATGTCGCCCAGATTGCGCGTCATCGGGATTTGACACGGCGGCCCTAGGGCAGCAGAACGGGCATAGGGACGAAGGGACGGAAGAGTTGGTTTTCAAGCGCAGGGATCCGTTGGGCTGGGGGGCGTGGCTGCGCGAGCAGGTCTACCCGAAGTCGGGGTTCAAACGCGCGACCCGCTATGTCGTCTACCGGATGCGCCGCTTGCCCGACCAACCGCACCGGGTGGCGCGGGGCGTCTTCGCCGGGTTCTTCATCGGCTTCCTGCCCTTGCCGGGGATGCAGTTCCTGGCGGCCTGGGGCATGGCCCGGCTGATGCGCGGCAATGTCCTTGCGGCCCTGTTGGGTACCTTCAACACGAATCCCGTGACAACCCCGCCCTTCACCGTCTTTTCAGTCTGGCTGGGCCATTGGATCCTGGGCATCGAGGCGCCGCTGAACTTCAAGTACATCTGGAGTGCCCTGGAAAATGCCGGCCACGACCTCTGGTTCAACGTCATGGCGCTGTTCGGGCCGGAAAAGGCGCAGTGGGACGGGCTGATCCAGTTCTGGAACGAGATCTACCTGCCCTGGCTGATCGGTGCGTTGGGTCCGGCAATCATCATCAGCGCCATCGCCTATTACGTCACGATCCCTCTGGTAGAAGCCTATCAGAAGGCGCGCGCTGCCACGGCGCATGAACGGGCCGAGCGGCGCGGCAAGATGCGCGCCAAACTGGCCGAGGCGGCGGCAAAGCTGAAGCTGAGGGCCGAAAGGGGCGGCGAGGAAACCGATGACGACAGGCCTGGAACGCCCTAGATTGCCGGGGGATCAGGATAAGGCTGAGAGGATGATGCCAATGCGTGAAGTCGGAAAGCTGCGGCTGGGGGTCAACATCGACCACGTCGCGACCGTACGGAACGCGCGTGGCAGCGCCTGGCCCGACCCGTTGCGGGCGGCCCTGCTGGCAGAGACGGCGGGGGCCGACGGGATCACCGCGCACCTGCGCGAGGATCGCCGCCACATCCGCGACGCGGATATCGACGCGCTGATGGCCGCACTGACGGTGCCGCTGAACTTCGAATGTGCGGCGACGGCGGAAATGCAGGCGATCGTCCTGCGCCACAAGCCGCATGCCGTCTGCCTGGTGCCGGAAAAGCGCGAAGAGCGGACGACCGAGGGCGGCCTGGACGTGGCAAGCGACCAGAACCGGCTGACCGACTACATAGCTCCGCTGCGCGAGGCGGGCTGCCGGGTCAGCATGTTCATCAGCCATGACCCCCGGCAGATCGAGGCCAGCGCCCGGATCGGCGCGGCAGTCGTGGAACTGCACACGGGGCTTTATTCGGAACTGCTGGCCGACGGGGAAATCGCGCTGGCCGAGCGTGAACTGGACGCGCTGCGCGCCGGGGCGGAGCGGGCGGCAAGTTTCGGGCTTGAGGTCCATGCTGGCCATGGCCTGACCTACGAGAACGTGGAACCCATCGCCGCGATCCCGGAACTGGCCGAGCTGAACATCGGGCATTTCCTGATCGGCGAGGCGATCTTCCGCGGCCTGGAACCGGCCATCGAGGAGATGCGCCGCCGGATGGATCTGGCGCGCGGGCTGTTGTGAGGATGGCCCGGCTTGCCCTGATCGCAGCCCTGGCGCTGGCCCCGCTGCCCGCTGCCGCCGTGACGGTGTCGTCGTGTTCGGACGTGGCCAATGTCTGGGCCGTGGCCGAGCCCTGGGAGGCGAACACGAAGCTTTTCGCCAACGGGGAAATCCGGCTTGTGGTCCTGGATACGGTTGAACCCGCTGCGGCGGCCTTTCACCTGGTGATCCTGCATCCGCCGCGCGACGAGTTGGGCATCCCGCAGTGCAGCATGGTCTCGGCCGCCGAGGGCTATGGTTTTGGTGGCATGGACCTGGGACCAGCCGAAGCGGGTTATGATCCGGCGCGCGGGTTGACGGTGGCGCTTCCGATCAGGGTCTATGATCCGGACAGCGCCGATTTCTTCGACCGGACCCTTTCGGTGACGGTCAACCAGGCCACGGGCCAGGTCGAGGCGGTTTCCGAATGATCCTGGGGATAGGCACTGACCTGTGCAACATCGAGCGGATCGAGGGAACGCTTGCCCGCCACGGCGACCGTTTCAAGGAGCGGGTGTTCACCGAGATCGAGCAGAAGAAGGCGGAGGCTCGTCCGCGGGCGATTGCCGCGACTTATGCGAAACGCTGGGCAGCGAAAGAGGCGTGCTCTAAGGCTTTGGGCACTGGTCTGCGGATGGGCATTTCCTGGAAGGACATGGCGGTCACGAACCTGCGGTCGGGCCAGCCGGTGATGCATGTCACGGGCTGGGCGGCGGAACGGCTGCGCGCGATGACGCCTGCAGGCCATGAGGCGGTGATCCATGTCACGCTGACCGATGACCACCCCTGGGCGCAGGCCTTCGTGGTGATCGAAGCCCGCCCGACAGGCCAGGTTCAGCCGCCGCGCGCTTGACTCCCGCCGAAGCCCGCGCGCATGTAGCGCCAGAGCAGCAAGGCCCGCGCTCGATAAGGCGCACACGCAAAAAAGGCAGGAACAGCATGGCCAAGGACAAGACCGACGGCGGCATCGTCGAGACCATCAAGACTGTCTTCTGGGCGCTGGTGATTGCCATCGGCTTCCGGTCGGTCTTCTATCAGCCGTTCTGGATCCCGTCAGAGTCGATGAAGGATACGCTGCTGATCGGCGACTTCCT
>JBJTSJ010000008.1:0-2584 GCA_046076605.1 Tabrizicola sp. | reverse complement strand
GTCCAGCCTCTCCCGCGCTTCTGTCGCGGATCGACCGGGTGGTCGAGCAGTTGGCCACCCTCTTCGCCCACCGCCTGACCCCCGCCTGACACAGCCTCTCCGACCGATGCCGTCCCCGACCCTCTGGGCCGGGACCGGCCTTCCATTGCCCGAAAGGACCCCATCATGACCACCCACCGCAAGATCCGCCTTGGAGCCTTCCTTCCCGGTGGCGGCCAGCACATTGCCGCCTGGCGCCACCCCGACAGCCTAGCCGACGGGGCTACGAGCTTCGACTTCCACGTGAAGCTCGCGCAGGAGGCCGAACGCGGCCTTTTCGACGCCTATTTCCTGGCTGATGGCCTGGCCATCGCCTTCGGCGGCGGGATCGAAGGCGGGAATGCCAAGGTCGCGGGGTTCGAGCCGGTGACGCTGTTCTCGGCCTTGGCACCCCTGACCAAGAACCTCGGGTTCATCGCCACGGCCTCGACGACCTACGAAGAGCCCTATAACCTCGCCCGCAAGTTTGCCTCGCTGGACCTGATCTCAGATGGTCGCGCCGGGTGGAACGTGGTGACGACAGCGACCGAATCCGCCGCCCACAACTTCAATCTCGACCAGCAGCACCCGCACGCCTTCCGATACCGTCGCGCAGCGGAACATGTCGAGGTGGTCAAGAAGCTGTGGGACAGTTTCGAGGACGACGCCTTCCTGCGCGAAAAGGCGTCGGGGCGGTTCTTCGATCCCGACAAGGTCCACTACACTGACCACAAGGGCGAGCACTTCAAGGTCAAGGGGCCCCTGAACGTCAGCCGCAGCCCCCAGGGCCATCCGGTGATCGTCCAGGCCGGTCAGTCCGAAGATGGGCGGGGTCTCGCGGCGGCAACGGCCGAAGTGATCTTCACCGCCCACCAGCGCCTTGATACCGCGCAGGAATTCTACCGCGACATCAAGGCCCGCGCGCGGGGGCTGGGGCGGAACCCCGACCACATCCTGGTCATGCCCGGCGTCTCGCCCTTCGTGGGCCGCACGGAAGCCGAAGCGCGCGAGAAGTATGACCGCCTGACAAGCCTGATCCTGGAAGAGGACGGCATCGCGCTGATCAAGGGCCTGACCGGCGGCACGCTGGACCTGACCGGCGTGGACCTTGACGGACCCTTGCCGCCCGTCGGGCCGACCGAAGGGATGAAGTCCCGCCAGGCCCTGATCCGCCAGATCGCGGACGAGAACGGCTTCACCATTCGCCAACTGTACCAGCACGTCGCCAGCGCGCGCGGCCACTTCACCGTGGTCGGCACCGCAACACAGATTGCAGACATCCTTGAGGACTGGTTCCAGAACGAAGGGGCGGACGGCTTCAACATCCTGCCGCCCTGGCTGCCCACCGGCCTGACCGATTTCGTCGACCTGGTGATCCCGGAACTCCAGCGCCGCGGCCTCTTCCGCACCGCCTACGAAGGCCGGACCCTGCGGGAAAACCTGGGCCTGCCCTTCCCCGAAACCCGCTGGGCGGCACAGCGCCGCTCGGCCCACGCGGCGGAGTAAGCCATGACCTTCCAGAGCCTCGACTCCTCCCCTTCGGCCTCTGTCGAAGTCCCCCCCGGCGCGGTGGCCCTGCGTCGGGGGGTCCGAGCCACCCAGTCCGCGCTCCGCCGCTATGGGTTGCTGGCCGGGTTCCTGGTCGTCTGGCAAATCGGCTCCACGCAAGGCTGGATCAACCCCACCGTCTTCCCGCCGCTGGACGCGATCCTGTCGGCGCTGTGGCAGGGCCTGACCAGCGGCGCGCTGTTGGACGACATCGCGATCAGCCTGCAGCGGTCGGGCATCGCCTTCGCCGCCGCCGTGGGCCTGGCGATCCCGCTGGGCCTGTTCATGGGCCAGATCCGTGCCGTCGAGCAGGCCTTGGACCCGATCCTGCAGTTCTTCCGTCAGACCTCGGCACTCGCGCTTTATCCGGTGTTCATCCTCCTCCTCGGCCTCGGAGAAGCCTCAAAAGTCTTCGTGATCTTCTGGGCCACCCTCTTCCCCATCCTCCTCGCCACCATCGGCGGGGTGAAAGAGGTCGACCGCAAGCTGATCGAGATGGCCGCGACCTTCGGCGCCAGCCGCACCACAATCTTCCGCCGCGTGGTCCTGCCCGCCAGCGTGCCGTCGATCTTCGTCGGCCTCCGCCTGTCGGCCACCACGGCGCTGCTCCTGTTGATCGCGGCCGAGATGATCGGGGCGAACAAGGGCCTGGGGTTCCAGGTGATGAACGCCCAATACAACTTCCAGATCCCGCAGATGTTCGCGGCGATCCTCCTTCTTGCCGCGCTTGGCCTCACCGCCAACGCCCTTCTTGTCACGCTGCAGCGGCGCCTGTGCCGCTGGGCCGACCTGACCCATTGATCCCTCCCTCAACCCAAAGGAACGTACCCATGAAACTCTTCCGCACCTTCGCCCTGTCCACGGCCCTTGGCCTGACCCTGACCCCCGCCTTCGCCGATGTGACCCTGCGCTACCTCGCCTGCGTGTTTCGCGGGATTGGGGCAGTGATTTCAGATGATGGCGGGCAGTGATTTCGCGTGATGGCGGGCAGTGATTTCAGGGGATCGCGGGCAGGCCT
>JBJTSJ010000007.1:0-10188 GCA_046076605.1 Tabrizicola sp. | reverse complement strand
CGGGGTCGATCATCTTTTCGCGGGCCACGGCTTCGGCGGTCTGCAGAAGCTCCAGCTGGTTGGCGGAGGTGATTGCCATGGGTCCTACTCCCTAGTGTTTCGTCTCGGGCTGAGGCTCGTCGTCCTCGTCCCCGTCAATTTCCTCGATCTCGTCGAATTGGCCGTCGGTGGGTTCCGCCACCTTCTTCTGGCGCAGCATTTCGGCGATCAGCTCGTCGGTCAGGATCAGCTTGGCGTCGGACAGCCAGTCGAACTGCAGGCCGATGGTGACCTCTTCCCCGCCTTCCGGGATGGTGATCAGGACCTCGTCTCCTTCCACCCCCGCCAAGTCGCCCTTGAAGCGGCGGCGGCCGTCGATCAGTTCCGTGGTCTCGATCCGGGCTTCCCAGCCCTTCCACATCTCGAAGTCCTTGAGGCGCGTCAGCGGACGGTCGATGCCGGGGGACGAGACTTCGAGCACATAGTTGTCCTCAAGCGGGTCTTCCACGTCCAGCACGGCGGACACGGCAGTGGAGATGTCGCCGCATTCGTCCACGCCGATCCCGCCATCGGGGCGGTCGGCCATGATCTGCAACACGCGCGTCTTGCCGCCCATCAGCCGCAGGCGGATGAGTTCAAAGCCCAAGCCCTCGATCACCGGCTGGACAATGTCCGCAAGGCGACGGTCGATGGCGGTTTTGGCGACGAGATCGGTCATGGGTTCCAGAAACAAAAAAGCGGACCCAGCGGCCCGCCCGTGACTTTCGGTCGCTTCAGGTTTGGACCCTGAAACTGCTGTTGAGGGGCATATAGGCCCCCCGCCCTGAGTCTGCAAGGGAAAGTGTCAGAGGCGGCGGAATACCATCACGAGGCCGCGGTCGTCCTTGTGCGGATGATCGACGCCTTCGTAGATCGGGATGTCGCGCCAGGCGACGGGGGTGATCCGGCCCTGTGCGACCAGCCGCGCCAGTTCCGATCCAAAACCCGCGCCGTCCAGCACCGGGCCGATGGTGCCGCAGGCGAAGACGGCCCCGGGACGGGTGATGCGCAGAAGCTCGGGGAAGCATTCCGGGCCGACATGGCCGTGGGTGAAGGTGCCGCAGCTGACGATGGCGTCATAGCTGGCATCCGGGATGTCCAGCGACATGGTCAGGTCGCCCAGCATCAGATTGCGATAAAGGCCCTTGGGCCGCGCGATGTCCAGCATCTCGGGCGTGATGTCGATGGCGTCGACCACCCGCCCGCGCAAGTGTTCCGCCACCAGGCCAGTGCCTGCGCCGATGTCCAGAATCTCGGCCTCTGGCCCGACTTCGCCGGCCAGGATCGCTGCGATCTCGCGCGGAGCGATATAGCCCCAGGCCGTGCCGAAGCTGTCGTCATAGGTCGCGGCCCAGTCGCCATACATGCGCCGGGCGCCATCGGGTCCGTCGATCTGATAGGCCTCGTCCAGATCATAGCCGTCGTCGGTCATCTGTCTGCTCCTGCTTTGGCGCAGACATGGCGCGCGCCTGTCACAGAGGGATGACGCGTCGGTAACGGGAACCCAACTTTGCCCATCGGGTTTCACCCTGATTGAAGGGGTCGGCACAAGCTGCAATAGTCCGGCGAGGTGCTGCCAAAGGGGTATGTCTGTATGAGGTCGGGTCGCAGCCTGTGGCGCATCCGGGGGGCCGTCGCTGCGGTGCTGCTTGGTCTTGCGATGGGGCAGGTGCAGGCGCTGGACCGGCTGGATTTCGCGGTGGCGGGCGGGTCCGAGGCGCTGACGGAAGCGGTGCAGGAAGCTTCGATGCTGACGTCCCTGCAGGCGCAGGGACAGACCGATCCCCAGGACCTGCTGGCGGCGGCACGGTCGGATTACGCGCGCATCCTGGCGGCGCTGTATGCCAAGGGCTATTACTCGGTCACGATCCGAATCCGGCTCGACGGGCGCGAGGCGGCAGATATTCCGGCGCTGGAGGCCCCCCGGGCGGTGTCGGTGATCCAGGTCGAGGTCGATCCCGGCCAACCCTTCCGCTTTGGCCTGGCCCGGATCGCCCCCCTTGCCGTGGGCACCAGGCTGCCCGAAGGTTTCCGGCGTGACGCCATCGCCGAAAGCGGTGCGGTGCAAGCGGCGGTCAGCACCGCCATTGGCGCCTGGCGCGAGGCGGGCCACGCCAAGGCCTTCGTCACGGGGGAAGTGGTTGTGGCCGACCACGCGGCGCGGCGGCTGGATGCCGATGTCCAGCTGGACCCAGGGCCGCGCCTGCGCTTTGGCCGGCTGGAGATCACGGGCGAGGAACGGATGCGGGAACGGCGCATCCGCAAGATCGAGGGCTTGCCGGAAGGCGAGACCTTCAGCGAAGCGGAACTGCGCCGCGCGGAAGCCCGGCTGCGGCGGACGGGCATCTTCGCCTCGGTCGCGCTGACCGAAGACGACCAGATCACCGCGCCGGACCTTTTGGGAATCTCCGCAACGGTCGTCGAGCAGAAGCCCCGCCGCTATGCGCTGGGGGTCGAGGTCGCCAGCCTGGACGGGGTGGCGCTGTCGGCCTCATGGCTGCACCGGAACCTTCTGGGCGGGGGGGAGCGGCTGGGGATCAAGGGCGAGATAACCAACATCGGGTCGGGCGAAAGCGGCATCGACTATGGGCTGGAGGTGACACTTGACCGCCCGGCTACTCTTTCACCTGACACCTCAGCGGGTCTGATCCTAAGCTATGCGCACCAGGACGAGATCGACTATCAGCTGGACGCGTTCAGCTTTGGCCTACGGTTCAGCCACGTCTTTTCCGAACAGCTGACCGCGCGGCTGGGACTTACCTACGATTATCAGGATGGACGCGACCCTGGCGGTGCCTTCACCTTTCGCAACCTCTCCCTGCCGTTTGGTGTGACCTGGGACCGCCGGGATGTCGCGAACAACCCGACCAAGGGGTTCTATCTGGACGCTACCGCGAAACCCTTCCTGGGGTTCGGCACCACGGGGTCAGGCTTGCGGACGACGGTCGATGCCCGGGGGTACCGCAGTCTGGGCGAGCCCGGTCGCCTGGTCTTTGCGGCGCGGGTACAGGCGGGGGCGGTATTTGGCTCGAACCTCCTTGATACCCCGCGGGATGATCTCTTCCTGTCGGGCGGCGGTGGCACTGTACGAGGGCATCCCTACCGGTCGCTGGGCGTCGCGGTCACCCGAGGATTTGGCCCGCAATTCCTGATCGGCGGGACCTACTTCCTTGCCGGTTCGCTGGAATTGCGCGCCAAGGTCAGTGACCGGATCGGCGTGGTCGGATTTGTCGACTGGGGCAGCATCGGGATCGATGGCTTTACCGGCGGCTTTGCCAGTTCGCATGCCGGTGCCGGGTTTGGTCTGCGCTATGACACCGGGCTTGGCCCGATCCGCCTGGACATCGCCGCGCCGATCAGCGGCACGACCGGCGACGGGGTGCAGATCTACGTCGGCCTGGGTCAGTCGTTCTGATGCGGCGCGCGCTGGTTCTAGCCCTTTGCCTTCTGGGCCTGCCCGCGCAAGCGCAGGAGGACGACCGCGACTATCTCACGGCCTTTCTGGAAGACAGTCTTTCCGGCGCCGGGCGCAAGGTCACGGTGACGGGGTTTGAGGGCGCCTTGTCGTCGCAAGCCCGCATCGAACAGCTGACCATTGCCGACGACCAGGGAATCTGGATCACCCTGAACGGGGTCGAGCTGGACTGGAGCCGGTCTTCGCTCCTGTCCGGAGAGGTTGCGGTCAGCGAGCTTTCAGCCCGCGAGATCATTGTGGCGCGCACCCCGGCTGCTTCGATGGATGCAGTCCCCTCCCCCGAGGCGCAGGGGTTCAGCCTACCGGACCTGCCAGTGTCGATCACCATCGACCGGCTGGCGGCCGAATATATCGAACTGGCGCCAGGCGTGCTGGGGCAGGCCGTCACCGGCACGCTGGAGGCGTCGCTGCAGCTTGCCGGGGGTGAGGGTCAGGCCGAGTTGGATCTGGTCCGCACGGGTGAGGGTCCGCCGGGCGAGATCCGGCTGGATGCGTCCTATGCCAATGCCACTCGCGCGCTGAAGCTTTCCCTGAATGCTGAAGAAGCTGCGGGGGGGCTGGTTGTCAGTCTTCTGGAAGTGCCCGGCACCCCGTCGGCCAGTCTGACGGTCGAAGGTGATGGTCTGATCGATGATTTTCGCGCCGATGTCGCCCTCACGACCGATGGCGCGGACCGCCTGCAAGGCGCAGTCACGGTCTTGGCAGAGGACGGGGGGTACCGGCTTGGGGCGGACCTGACGGGCGACCTTGCGCCGGTGCTGGCGCCCGAGCTGGTCGATTTCTTCGGCACCGAGGTCGGGTTGAAGCTGGATGCCTGGCACAGTGCGGCGGGACGGCTGGTCGTCGACCATTTTGACCTTTCAGCGCGGTCGCTAGCGCTATCGGGATCGGCAGAGATTGCCAGTGACGGGTTGCCGGTGACAGTCGATGTGACAGGCACCCTGGCCGCCCCGGACGGAGCACCGGTGGCCCTGCCCTTCCTTGCGGACACCCGCGTGTCCCGCGCTGCGTTCCGCCTGACCTCGGCACAGGGCGATGCCGACAGCTGGTCGGCGTCGTTTCAGGTCGAAGGCCTGGATCGCCCCGATCTGCAGCTGGCCCGGCTGGACCTGGATGGTTCAGGCCGGATCGGACGAAGTAGCGCGGGAAAGAGCTTTGGCGGGACCTTGCGGGCCCAAGCCGCAGGCCTTGCCCCGGCTGACCCGGGTCTGGCCGGCGCGCTTGGCAACGACCTTTCGGCATCGCTGCGGTTCCATCTGCTGGAGGGATCGGGCGCGTTGCAGTTGAGCGACATCCGGCTTGAGGCTGCCGGGATGACCGGTGGTGGTGCCTTGCGGATCGAGGGGCTGGAGGACGCCCTGTTGACCAGCGGCAGGCTGGCCCTTGAGGCAACGGACTTTGCCCGCTTTTCCCGCTTGACTGGACGCCCGCTGGGCGGGGCTGGTCGGCTGGAGATTGCGGGCTCTGCCAGCCGCTTGTCGGGGTTTTTTGATACTGAAATCAGCTTTGTCGGAACGGGCCTGGCCATCGGTCAGGCTGAGGTCGACCGCCTGCTGTCGGGCGAGTCGGTCCTGAAGGCCTCGATCCGCCGGGACGAGACCGGCACGGCGCTGCGCCGTCTGGACGTGGCGGCGGATGGGCTGAGCGCCAAGGCAAGCGGCCGGATATCGTCGAAAGGATCGGACCTGACCGGGACGATCCGGCTGGATGACCTTGCTGCGCTGGGGGCGGGCTATAGGGGCGGGCTGGCGCTGGACTTCGGCTTTACCGGAACGCCCGAGGATAGTGCGATCACCTTGACTGGCCGGGGGCAGTCGCTGCGGATTGGCAACACGGAGGCTGACCGCCTGCTGGCCGGGGAAAGCATGCTGGAGCTGGACCTGGGGCTGAGGGACGGAGTCGTGCAGGTCCGGTCGGCCCGGCTGCAAAACCCGCAGCTAACGGCGACGGCGAAAGGCGAGATCAGCAGTGGCACCCGGTCCATCGAACTTGACGCGCGGCTTGCGAACCTGGGCCTGATCGTGCCCGAGGTGTCGGGGCCGCTGACCCTGTCGGGGACGGCGGTGCAGGGCGCTTCCGGATACCGGCTGGACCTGCGCGCCGGGGGGCCGGGGCAGATCGCAGCGCGGATCGGCGGGACGGTGGCGAATGACTTTAGCCGCGGCGATCTGGCGATCACCGGATCAGGCGAGGCCGGGATCGCCAACCTGTTCATCGCGCCCCGGTCGGTGTCAGGCCGCATGGGCTATGACTTGCGGCTGTCCGGCCCCTTTGCGCTGCGATCCCTGTCCGGGCGGGTCACCCTGTCTGATGGTCGCATCGCCGATCCCGCAACGGGCCTGTCCCTGCAGGATGTCCAGGCCATCGGTCAGCTGAGCGACGGCAGCCTGCAGCTTTCGGCTACATCGGGGCTGACTTCGGGCGGCAGGTTGCGGGTCGATGGTCCGGTCCGGCTGGACGGCGGCCAGTCCGCCGACCTGACGATCACGCTCGACAGCTTGCGGCTTTACGACCCCGAACTGTATGAGACGCGGGTCAGTGGCACTCTGGCCCTGCGCGGGCCGCTGGCCGGTGGGGCGATGCTGTCCGGGGCCTTGCAGCTTGGCGAAACCGAAGTGAGGGTTCCCGCCTCGGGCTTCAGTTCGGCGGATGCGCTGCTGGACGTCCGCCATGTGCGAGATGCAGCAGCAGTGCGCGACACGCGGCGCAAGGCCGGCCTTCTGGCCGCACTTGCCGGATCGGCCGGGGTGTCAGGCACCGGCCGGGCCATTGGTCTTGATGTGACGATCTCGGCCCCTTCACGGGTCTTCATTCGGGGCCGCGGGATAGACGCCGAACTGGGCGGAGAGCTTCGGTTGCTGGGAACCTCTGCCGATGTCCGTCCGGCGGGTGGCTTTACCCTGATCCGGGGGCGGATCGACATCCTGGGCCGCCGCCTGGTGCTGTCGCGCGCCGATCTGGTGCTGGAGGGCAGCCTGGTCCCGCAGATCAGTATTGCCGCCGACACCGAAAGCGACGGGATCGTCAGCACGGTCATCGTCGAAGGCCCGGCTGATAATCCGAAGGTAACCTTCACCTCATCCCCCGAACTGCCGCAGGAAGAGGTTCTCGCCCGGCTATTGTTCGGGCGGGGTTTGGACAAGGTCTCTGCCCTGCAGGCCGCCCAGCTGGCAAATGCGGTTGCGGTTCTGGCTGGACGCGGCGGTCTCGGGCTGGTCGGCAACCTTCGCCGCAACTTCGGGCTGGACGATCTTGATGTCACGACCGCGGAAGATGGAAGGGCGGCGCTGAAGGCCGGGAAGTACATTTCCGACAATGTCTATACCGAGATCGAGATCGATCAGGAGGGCCAGAGCCGCATCAACCTGAACCTCGACCTGCGCGAGGGGGTGACCGTCAAGGGCAGGCTGGACGCGGACGGGCAGACCGGGATCGGGGTCTACCTGCAGCGGGACTATTAGGGTCGGGTCACTCTTCTTCCTGACCGCACATCACGACACAGATGAACAGCGGAACCACAAGCAGCGGTAGCCATCGCTTGCTGGTCGGGGCTTCTTCGCTGACCTCGGGCTTCGGTTCTTCGACGACCACAACGGGTCCCCCCGCCAGCGCCGCAGACGCAAGGCAAGCCGCATAGATCACCGAGACGACCAGCGTTTTCACGAAACCCTCGCAGGTTTGCTGTCCAGCTTTCAGTCTAGGCCTGGCCGGACCAAGTCGCAGTCACTTGATCGCCCTGACGCAGAGTAAACTGAAAACTGCGCGGAATCTGCATCAACTTCAGGCTCAAGACGTGCCGAGAAGTTGCAAAGGACCGATAAACAGAGCGCGCGACGGTCCAATATTCAGTCGATGACCTTCTCGAACTCAAGATAGCTCACGACGTTGCTGGCCCACTGCCGCGACTTCCGAATCATGTTTCCCTCGATCCAGAAGTCATTGGTCACCTTGCCGTTCGGACGGGTGCAGGTCTCGGTCACGTGGATAACGTCATGGGACTTGCCCACAACCTCGATCGTTTCGCGCCCGACTGTCGCGGCGGTACAGTCGTAAGTTCGCCGCGTCCCGGCGTCATCCGGGCCGAGGAAATAGTAGACGCGCTGGTAGCTTTCGCCGTTTGCCAACTGGGCCAGCGCGGGGGCCTCGGCTGACATCAGGTCCGACACAAGGCCGCGGGTCTGGATCAGGACACCATCGCGCAAGGAAAAGTTCGCCTGCCCCTGCGCAGTCCAGGTCACGACGTTTTCCTTGGTGTCGACCACCGTCAGAAACGCATCCTGACCCAGAGCTTTGGAGCGGATGCGCAGGATGGGCTGACCAACGGCGGCCAATTCCTCGCGCCCGACGGGTGCAGCGGCCTGACCGGCGGGGGCGGCGCCCTTTTTGCCATTGGCAAGGGTCGCCTTTGCCATCTGGCCGACAGCCGCCACAACCGGGTTGGCGGCCCCCTTGTCGTTTCCGCAGGCAGCAAGCACGGCCAGCGCAGCTACGACGGCAACCAGCCGTATCGAGACCGTCAACGCCAGACCCTTCCCCAATCGGGATCAAGCCCGTCGACATGGTAGTCCCGGATCGATTCGTAGAGCCGGCCACCGACATCAACCCGCGCCCCGCCATCGCCCGAACCGGGCCGCAGCGTCATGTTGAAGCCGCGACGGGTTTCGGTGCCCAGCGCCCAGGTGAACGGAATGGTGAAACGGATGCCCTTGTCAAAGCCGGACTCGCCAAAGTCCGCTGCGCTGACATCGGTCACCGTCGCAAAGGCGCCCACCCGCCAGCCATTCGCGAAGACCCGGTCGACCGACACGGTCGCACCGACATCGCCCGCCAGGTACTTGCCGACATCAAGCTGGCCAAGGAAGCCGTTGCCGAAGTCGTAGTAGGCCGAGACATGACCTGTCACGACATCATAGTCGTATTCGCCAAAGCCCAGACCGCCATCGGTATCACGCTGTAGCGTGTAGTTGATCTCGGCCCCCAGGGCGAGTTGGCTGTCGACTGGCTTCCACAGCACCTCACCCGAGATACCGCCGTGCATACGTTCCAGGTAGCCAACCGTGACGCGGGAATAGACATCCGCAGCCGGGCGACCATACCAGGCCAGCGTCAGCCGTTCCAGCGCCGGGTCGCCGAATTCGGTATAGCGTGAGCCATCAGTCCGGACGTGCTGCAGCGGAGAGGTTGAAGGCGTACCCGGATCGACGTTGCTGGCCAGCTGCTTGTAGACCGAGCCGGACAGCACCCAGCCGGGGGCAATGTCATAAGTCGCCGACAGCCGCAGTCCGATATCGCCCTTTGCCGGCTCGGACAGGCGCAGCGTCGGACGCAGGCTCCAGGTGAATTTGGGGTATAGCCCTTCATCACCCAGGGAATAGGCGGGGGTCGGGCCAGCGTCGGTCACCGTGATGCGTTCGCGCAGAAGCGAGGCGTTGTCGGCAGAATACTCAAGCCCTTCCAGGTCGCTGCGGCGGACGGTGATCTTCGACGCACCGATGCCGTTGACCACTGGCACGATCTCGAACACCTCGACCGAGGCGGGCATGACATGGCTCAGCGCGCGGGCGGTCCGGCCGATGGCTTGCGATCCTGCATCGATCCGGCCGTTGCGAATGCGGATCTGGACGGTGGTTGCGGTGTAGGCGAGGTCTTCGATGGCGATCCCGTCGGCGGCCAGCCGCTTGGCCAGGTTCTTGCGCAGGATCGGGCCGGCGTCGGCTTGGGTCACCCAGCCGCCGTCATAGGCATCGGGATCCACAGAGCGGGCCGGACGCGCCTTGACCGGCACCGGGGCCGGGCCGGTCACCCCGCCCGCCAAGCGGCTTTTCGGATCCAGGATCAGATGGAACGTCAGGCCAACCTCCGACCCATACAGCGAATAGACCCCGAAGCGCATGTTCGGATTGCGCTGATATTCGAAACCAAAGTTGAACGGGCTGTCGCGTTCTATCAGGCCGCGGGTGTCATCTTCCAGGGTATAGGCATCGGACGAATACTCGCCCTTGAAGGTCCTGGTGTCGCTGATCTTGTATTCGACCCCGGCAAAAGGCGCCGCATCGCCCCGGAACCACTGGTCGGCGTTGGGCGTGCCCGTGGGGCTGACCGCAGGGCGGTTGCCGAAGGGCTGGCCGATGCTGCCATCGCTGCCAAGCCGCCCCCAGCCAAGACCCGCCGTCACCTTCAGCTTGTCGCCGAAGTTCTTCGTCGCCGCGACATACTCGGACGCAAACAACCCCTGCCCGGTCAGGTCCTGCAGGCCGATGGTCACCGCGGGGCGATAGGTGCCTTCCTTCAGGATCTGATAGCGCAGGTCGATGCTGCGGTCGGATTCCTCGGCCACGCCGGGAATGATCGTGTCCCAGTCGCGCCAGGTCTGGAACCGGTAGGACCCCGAGAGCCGTTCGCTGAACTGGAAGCTGAGCGTGGTGCGCGAGACCGAGCCGATGACCGAGGTGCTGAAGGAAAAGGTCGCATCCTTCTGCGCCTCGCCCGAGGGCATGTCGATCAGGCCGGTCGCGCCGTTGATGTTCAGGGTTGCGGGACCTTCGGCCAGGACGGGGGCCGAAAGGGCCGTGCTGGCAGCAAGGAGGGCAAGCAGGAAACGAGGCGAATTGTGCATGGAGACCGGACCGCAGCTGTCCTGTCAGTCTATGCGGGGAGAAAGTGGACAGGGCAAGGGGCTTTGGGGCGCGAAGGAC
>JBJTSJ010000006.1:0-4821 GCA_046076605.1 Tabrizicola sp. | reverse complement strand
CAACGACGGCCGCGCCTTCACAATCGCCCGTCGCCTGCGGATGATGGGGTACACCGGGCAACTTCTGGCCCTTGGCCCGGTCATCGCCGACCAGTACGCCATGCTCCGCCGCGTGGGCTTTGACGGGGCCGAGATCCCGGACGACCTCGCCGCCCGCCAGCCCGCCGACCAATGGCAGTTCCGCGCCGCCGACTGGCGCGAGCATCATTACCAGGCCCGCCTGCGCGCCTGACCAACCCCGCATTTTCCGCACTGCCACGGGCTTCCGTTGGCGGGCGCGCTCGCCTATGGAGGGCGAAACGATGAACGAGACCGTGACGATGAACGCCGCAGCGAAGCCGCACCTGCCCGACGCCCAGACTGTGACTCAGGTCACCCACTGGACCGACCGGCTGTTTTCCTTCCGCGTGACCCGCCCGCAGTCCTTGCGCTTCCGGTCGGGCGAGTTCGTGATGATCGGCCTGATGGGCGACAACGGGAAGCCGCTTCTCCGGGCCTATTCCATCGCCTCGCCCGCCTGGGATGAGGAGCTGGAGTTCTACTCGATCAAGGTGCCGGATGGGCCGCTGACCTCGAAGCTGCAGCACATCCAGCCGGGGGACGAGATCATCCTGCGCCCCAAACCCGTGGGGACGCTGGTTCACGATGCTCTGATGCCGGGCAAGCGGCTGTGGTTCCTGGCGACGGGGACGGGACTTGCCCCCTTCGCCTCGCTGATGCGGGAACCCGAGACCTACGAGAAGTACGACCAGGTCATCATGATGCACACCTGCCGCGAAGTGGCGGAGCTGGAGTATGGGCGGCGGCTGGTGGAGAGCCTGAAGGACGACCCGCTGATCGGGGAACTGGTCGGGGACAAGCTGGTCTACTATCCGACCACCACCCGCGAGCCCTTCCATCACATGGGGCGGGTCACGGACAACCTGTCCTCGGGGAAGGTCTTCGCGGACCTCAACCTCCCGAAGATGAATCCCGAGGAAGACCGGGCCATGGTTTGCGGGTCGCTGGCCTTCAACGTCGATGTGAAGGCGATCCTGGAAGGGTTCGGGCTGCGGGAAGGGGCGAATTCGGACCCGAAGGAATTCGTGGTCGAAAAGGCGTTCGTGGGCGACGGGATCTGATCCTGTCCACGGTGGACAAACTCTGATCACCATGGAAAATCAAGGATTTACGATTTTCTGTTAGGGTGGTGTTAACTTCTGGACATCGGGCCGCAGGGGCGATCCTGCGGCCCTATTTCGTGGCCCGAACGACCGCCCAAAGCAAAAGGCCGCGAGCATCACTCGCGGCCTTTCCGGCTTCGGCGGTTGCCGAAGGATTACATGCCAAGCGCGGCCTTGACCTGGGCGACCGTGTCAGCGACCAGCGCCGGGTTGGCCTTGGCGGCCTCGACGGCGGTCTTCAGCGTGGCCTTGGTCGCGTCGTCCAGCGACGAGCCGTCAATCAGTTCGACAACGGCGTCGGCATTGAAGTTCGCCGGGTCCAGTGCGGCAGCAGCGTCGGTCACGGCTGCGGCGGCATCGGTTGCAGCTTCCGTGGTGGCGGCAGCAGCGTCGGTCGCGGCTTCAGTGGTCGCAGCAGCCGCAGCAGCAGCTTCGTCAGCGGCCTTCTGGGCAGCGGCGGCAGCTTCTTCAGCGGCCTTCGCAGCCTCTTCTTCAGCAGCCTTGGCAGCAGCGGCAGCTTCTTCCTCGGCCTTCTTGGCAGCTTCGGCAGCCGCAGCAGCAGCTTCCTGCGCAGGCTTGTAGCTGAACTGGTAGTAGCCGCCAGCGGCAAGAAGAACGACGATAGCGCCGATGATGAAGGTTTTGTTCATGTCATATTCTCCTATGACCAGGGCCAGCGGCCCGGATGGCGCCCATATGGCAGCTTGCTTGGTAAATGAAAAGGGTGCTGCGGCGCAGCACGGCGAAATTCGCCGGAATACAGCGGAAAAACTGGACACGAGGGGGCAGCGCGGGTTGCAGTGCCGCCCGCCCTCGCCTAGATTGCCGCCGCACATTCAACCATCAAAGGACGACTACCATAGCCCGCAGACCGCACAATGCCCCGCCGCAACGCGAAACCGGTCCCCGCATCAACGACCGCATCCGCGCTCCGGAAATCCGCCTGATTGGTGCGGATGGCGAGAATGTCGGGGTGGTAACCCCCGCCCGTGCGATGCAGATGGCCGAGGAAGCCGGACTGGATCTGGTAGAGATCTCGCCGACCGCCGTACCGCCGGTCTGCAAGATCATGGACTTCGGCAAGTTCAAGTACGAGACCCAGAAGCGCGAGGCCGAAGCCCGCAAGAAGCAGAAGGTCATCGAGATCAAGGAAATCAAATTCCGTCCGGGCACCGACACGCATGACTATGACGTGAAGATGCGGTCGGTGCTGAAGTTCCTGAGCGAAGGCGACAAGGTGAAGGTCACCTTGAGGTTCCGCGGCCGCGAAATGGCGCACCAGGAGCTGGGGCTGGAGCTTTTGAAGCGGGTCGAGGCCGATGTGGCCGAGGCGGGCAAGATCGAATCCATGCCCAAGCTGGAAGGCCGGCAGATGGTGATGATGATCGGGCCGAAATAGCCGGAAGCAAGACGATCTTTCTGCGAAAAATCGGGGCCCCTTGGGCCCCTTTTTTGTCAGGCGGCCCCTCCGGCAGTCTTTCGCAGAAAAACTGTGCTGGGGCAGTCAGGGCGCGGCTTCGCGCAGGCGTCCCCGTGTCGGGATTTCCTTCAAAAGGCCCCCCACGCCCATCGCGGCGATATCCGCCCCGGTGACGGGTATGCCGCAGATCAGCCGTTCCATCACCCAGTCCGCACCGTTCAGCGCGGGGCTGCGGGCGCAGCCGGGCAGGCCGATGACCGGAATGCCATTCCGTTGACCGATGAACAGAAGGTTGCCGGGGTCCACCGGCATTCCGAACCGGTCGATTGCGCCCCCGGCCCTGCGGACAGCGGCCGGGGCCACGTCATTCGGGTCCGAGGTGGCCGAGGCGGTCAGGATCAGGATCAGGTCGGCGTCGGTTACCTTGGCAAGGATGGCAGACAGCTCTTGCTCGCGGTGCGGGGCGTGCAGATGCGCCTGAAGCCCCGCGCCAAGCGCGGACAGCCGGTTGGCGATCGCGTCCGGCTTTATCGGCTTCGCCGCAGAGTCGGTGTGGGTTTCCACCAGCACAACCCGCGACCTTTGCGGCGGACGCAGGCGCAAGGCGCGCGCCCCGGCGGCACAGGCGGCAGCGACGGAGGCCTTGGCCACGCCATAGGCGATGACCTTTACGGTCGCGGCCATTTCCCCGACCGCCAGCCGCTGCCAGCGCGGTACGGTGGCGAGCGTCAGCATCGGATCGACCGCGTTCAGCGCATCGACCCGGTCGGCCAGCACTTCGACAATCCCGGGGCCTTGGGCATGCAGGTTCACGCGGCCGGTGCCGACAGGGCGCAGGACAAGTCCGGCACTGTCTGGATCGGGGACCAGCGCCTGGGCGATGGCCAGGGCGGCGGCGTCTTCGTGCAGGTCAGTCGGGCCGAGGCGGGCTGCGATGACTTCGCTCCTGCCCGTGGCCCGCAGTTGGGCGATTTCTTCGGGCCCAAGCGTACACCCCTTGCGCAGGCGGCCCTCGGGAAGCGCCACGGAATGGGCGAGGATCGCGCCTTCCGCTTCGGACAGGGGGACCGGGCCGAAGCGCATCACGTGCGCAAGCGTTCGGTGATCTGGGCCATGATGCTGACCGCGATCTCTGCCGGGGTCTTCGCGCCGATGTCGAGGCCGACGGGGGCGTGGATCCTGGCGATCTGCTCGGGGGTGTAGCCTTCGGCAGTCAGCCGGTCGACGCGTTTGGCATGGGTGCGGGTCGAGCCGAGGCAGCCGAGGTAGAAGGCCGGCGAGTTCAGCGCGAAGCGGATCGCAGGGTCGTCAAGCTTCGGGTCGTGGGTCAGGGTGACGATCGCGGTGCGGGCGTCTGGGTTCAAGCTGGCAAGGGCCTCGTCCGGCCAGTCGTCGAGGACTGTCTCGCCGGGGAAGCGGCTTTCGGAGCCGAAAGCGCCGCGGGGGTCGATCAGGGTGGGCGCATAACTGCAGGTGCGGGCGATCTGGAGGAGCGGCTGGGCGATATGGACCGCGCCGATCACGATCAGGCGGAGGGGCGGGTTGTGGATGGCGATGAAGCGGCCGTCCTCTTCCATGCCGGAGCGGTCGGACTTGAAGCGGGCGTCGGCGGCGGGGTCCTGACCGGGGGTGATGAGGGCACGGGTCCAGCCCTCGGGCCGGGTGACGACGGCCATTGCCGTGGGGGTGGCACGGGCGGCGACGAGGCGGTCCAGCATGGCTTCGGGCAGCGCCTCGGGGCCGTTCCCCACGGGTTCGACCAGGACGCGGATCGTGCCACCGCAGGCGAGGCCCGCGGCGAAGGCGGTCTCGTCGCTGACACCGAAAGTCAGGACGCGGGACTTGCGGTCTTGCAGCGCGTCGAGCGCCTCGGTGATGACCGCACCCTCGACGCATCCGCCCGAGACAGAGCCGAGCATCTCGCCCTCGCCCGAGATGGCAAGCTGGCTGCCGGCCTGGCGGGGGGCAGAGCCCCAGGTTTCGATCACGGTCGCGAGGGCTGCGCCTTTGCCCTGGCGGTGCCAGGCAAGGGCGGCTTCGGGGATCTGGTCGTGGGTGGCGGTCATGGGGCGGAGTATGCGTCCGGGCGGGGCGAGATGCCACCAAAATGACGCGCCGCGGGGGGTGCCCGCGGCGCGACTTTGGTATAGGGGCCGGATCAGCCGCGGTCGGCGGTGCGCAGAAGCGTCGTGATCACCTTGACCTCGACCCGGCGGTAGATCGGAAGAGCACACGTCT
>JBJTSJ010000005.1:0-3956 GCA_046076605.1 Tabrizicola sp. | reverse complement strand
CGACAAGGCCACCCGGCGCAAGAAAGCCGAGGATCTGCTGAAGCTGGTCGACCTGCCGGGCGCCGCCGACAAGATGGTCAGCCAGCTGTCGGGCGGGCAGAAACAGCGCGTGGCCATCGCCCGCGCCCTGGCGGTGGAGCCGCAGGTGATGCTCCTCGACGAGCCTCTCTCCGCCCTCGACCTGAAGCTTCGCCAGCACATGCGGGCCGAACTGCGCGCGATCCAGAAGCGGACGGGCGTCACCTTCATCTACATCACCCATGACCAGGGCGAAGCCCTGGCGATGTCCGACCGCGTCGGCGTCATGTCCCAGGGCCGCATCCAGCAGATTGCCGCCCCACGCGACATCTATGACAACCCGGTCAACGGCTTCGTCGCGAGTTTCGTGGGCGAAAACAACATTTTCGAGGGCGATGTTGGCCCCGTTGCCGATGGCATGGCGGGGCTGTCCGGCCCGCATGGCAGCTTCCGTGCCCGTGTCTCGCCCGAGGCGCCGGGCAAGGCTCTGAAGCTATATGTCCGTCCCGAACACACCCTTCTGACCAAGTCGAAGGCCACCGAGAACTCGGTCGAGATGGAGGTGACGGAAGTGGCCTTCGAGGGCGCGTTCATCTCGGTCCACGGGCAGGCGGCGGGGGGCAAGCGCATCTCGGCCGAGGTCAAGAACGACGGCGTGACGCTTGTGCCGGGCGTGGGCGAAAAGGTTTTTGCGACCTTCGACGCGGCACGCGCACTTCTGCTGCCCGACGCGAACGTCAGGGGGTAGGCCCATGGAAGACCTCCTGCGCCGCTATGGAACCGGGCTGACCGCCGTCTTCTGCCTGCTCGTCGCCTTCTGGATCCTCGTCCTGATCATCCTGCCGAACTTCTCGATGTTGTTCGAGAGCTTCTACCCCTACCTGCCCGTGACCGAACTGGGCGGGCCAAAGGACGTCTTCACACTGCAGAACTACGAGAAGATCCTCGCCAACCCGATCGAGACGTCCTACTTCGGCATCCCGGTGACGATCCCGATCCACATCAACACCTTCGTCGAGACGGTGTTCTATTCGGCGCTCGTCACCTTCATGACGCTGGTCCTGGCCTATCCGCTGGCCTATTTCCTGGCCAAGATCGCCAGCCCCAAGTCGATCCCGACGCTGCTCCTCCTTCTCTTCATCCCGATGTGGGTGTCCGAGGCGCTTCGGGCTTTTGCCTGGTACATCATTCTGACCTTCAACGGTCCGCTGAACGCGCTTCTGTCCGCGCTGGGGCTGATCGACCAGAACATCCGCTGGCAGAACGGGGTCTTCACCTCGTACGACGCCATCGTGATCGTGCTGACGTACTGCTACGTCCTGTTCATGCTGTTCCCGATCTATACGGCGATCACCTCGCTTGACACCAACCAGATCGAGGCGGCCGAGGATCTGGGCAGCCCGTGGTGGCGGACGCATTGGCGGGTCATCATTCCGCATGCGAAGCCCGGCATCGCAAGCGGTTGCGTGATGGTGTTCATGCTGTCGGCAGGGTCACTTCTGGTGCCGACGGTCGTGGGGTCGACCAAGGCCAACTGGTTCCCGCAGACGATCTACACCTGGTTCAACGACGCGCTCGACTGGAACACCGGGGCGGCCTATTCGATGATCTTCCTGCTGATCTGCATCATCTTCGTGATCCTCGCGATGCGGGTCTTCAAAGTCAAACTGTCGGATATCGCCAAATGAGCCGGAACCGCGCACTCCTGGGCCAGCTCTACTTTGGCCTCTTCATCCTGTATCTGCTGGTCCCGCTGATCGTCATGGCGGGGGCGGCGTTCAACGACAGCAAGCTGCCCACGGTGGCCCCCTGGAAGGGCTTCACCTGGAAATGGTTCGGCGAACTTTGGGCCGACCAGACCATGTGGGGGGCCTTCGCGAACTCGATCCTCGTCGCGCTTGCCGTGGTCGCGCTGGCGGTGCCGATCGGGACGGCGGCGGCGATCGTGCTGAACTCGATCTCGGGAAAGTACCGGGCGACGCTGTACGGCTTCATGGTGGCCCCCGTGCTGGCGCCAGGGCTGGTCATCGGTATCTCGACCGTCCTGTTCTGGAACCAGCTTGGGCAGTCGGTCGGGGCGGACGGATTCTTCCTGTTCGGTCGGGGCCTGCATCTGTCGACGCTGGGGCAGGTCAGCTATATCGCGGCCTATGTGATGCTTCTGGTGCTGGCACGGTTGCAAAGCTTTGACCCGGGGCTGGAAGAGGCGGCGCTGGACCTTGGCGCGAACCACGGCCAGGTGTTGCGCCGCATCCTCTTGCCGCATCTTTACCCGGCGATCCTCGCCTCGGCCGCCATCGCCTTCTTCCAGTCGATCGAGAACTTCAACGTCACGCTGTTCACCAAGGCGAACGAGACGACGCTGACGGTCTATGTCTTCAGCCAGGTGCGGTCGGGGATCACGCCAAAGATCAACGCGCTGGCCTTCCTCCTGATCCTGCTGACCCTGGTCCTGGCGCTGGTCTACGAGATGAACCGTCGCCGCAAGGCGCGGATCGAGGCAGAGCGCGAAGCCGAGGCCCGGCGGGCGGAAGAGGAAGATCTTTAGGGCGCGCTCGTCGTGTGCCTTCGGCTTCTCCTCGCTGGACGTTCAGCGACGTGGGACGAAGTCCACGACGAGCGGGTTCTGCGGGGGTTAAGAAACCCTGAACGGAAAATTGCAAGCTGTTGGAAATGAAGGGTTTCCAGATTTTTTCCACCGTGGACAGGGTCCGCTAGATCCCGTCCAGCAGGACCCGGCACAGGGCCGAGTCCGGGTCGGCCAGCCCATCGATCACGTCGAAATGGTGCCGCCCGGGATCGGCGGTCCAAAGGCAACCCCATTCCTCGGCCAGGACCCGGGCTTGCCACAGGAAGGCTGGCCTCTCCTCGGCCCCGACCCACACATGTGCCGTCACCCCGTCGCGCAAGGCGTGCCGCGCCGGGCTTTCCGCCGCCGCCTCCGCCTCATCGATCCGCAGGGTGGTGTTCATCTCGGTCGCCATCAGCGGCCCCAGCTCGGTCAGGGGCGAGATCGGCACGACCCGCGCGACCGGCGCCGGGATGTCGGCGCAGCCCATCCGCGCCGCCAGGTGGCCCCCGGCGGAGTGGCCGGTCACGACGATGGGCCCCGAGACGCGGGTCCCGACAAACCAGGCCGCGCGGGCGATCTCGGCGGTGATCTCGGCCAGCCGCGCGACGGGGGCCAGGGTGTAGGAGGGCATCGCCACCGCATAGCCCCGCGCTAGGGGCCCCGCCGCCAGGTGCGACCAGTGGGCCTTGGAAAACAGGTGCCAGTAGCCGCCGTGTACGAACAGGACGGCTCCCTTCGGCACGCCCTCGGGCAGGAACAGATCCAGCCGTTGCCGGGGCGAGGAGCCGTAGGCGAGGTCGAGGTCCGCGCGACGTCCCATCGCCTGCCGGAACGCCGCCGCCTCCTTGGTCCAACGCGGCGGATAGTCGGCGGACCCCGGAATGAAGGCGCCGTTCGCGTAGTCGCGGTCGGGATCCGGCCAGCGATAGGGGGGAGGGGTCACAACACAACTCCGGTCTGGACGCGATGACACTGTGACAGCCGGACGATCCTGCGCAAGGGGGGCTAGGGGCCTGCCACCCGACCTGCAGGCGGCGATCAGCCTTTCGGGCGCTCACCCGTCATCCAGCTGTTACAAATCCGTCGCATATGCTTCACCATGCCGCCTTAGACCGGCAGACAGGCGGCGCTGACCGGCAGCCGCGACGTGGAGCAGACGATGGACGACTTGCGTGGGGCATCTGCCGGAGTGGACAGCACGACCAGTAAAATCTCTGCTTCGGGCGTTCAGGTCCATTACGGGCAGAACCACGCACTGAAGGATGTGTCGGTCGAGATTCTTGACCGCGCCGTGACCGCCTTCATCGGGCCTTCGGGCTGCGGCAAGTCGACCTTCCTGCGCTGCCTGAACCGGATGAACGACACC
>JBJTSJ010000004.1:0-8749 GCA_046076605.1 Tabrizicola sp. | reverse complement strand
CTGGCGCTCGGGGCGGCGCTTATGCTGTCCACTTCGGCCTTCGCGCAGGACAAGCGCGTTGTCACCTGGAACGCGGACTATGACCCGATTCCGCTGGCTGCTGCCGAAGCCCTGATCGCCGATTTCGAGGCCGCGAACCCCGAGATCGACGTGGTCCTGACCAACTTCGACCACGAGGCCTACAAGAACGCGATCCGCAACTTCCTGACCGCGGACCCGCCGGACCTGGCCAACTGGTATGCCGCGAACCGGATGCGTCCGTTCGTGGAAGCCGGTCTGTTCGCCGATATCTCGGACGTCTGGGCGAACAACGGGCTGATGGAGTCGCTCGCCTCGTCGGTCCTGTCCTCGACCATCGACGGCAAGCAGTATGCGATCCCCTACACCTACTATCAGTGGGGCATCTATTATAACCGCGACGCTTACAAGGCCGCTGGCGTGGACGTTCCTGGTGCGGAAGGCGTGAGCTGGGATCAATTCCTGGCCAACTGCGAGAAGTTCAAGGCCGCGGGCATCGACTGCGTGACGACGGGTTCGTCGGCGCTGTGGCCGGTTGCGGGGATCTTCGACTACGTGTCGATGCGCACCAACGGCTACCAGTTCCACTCGGACCTCGCGGCTGGCAAGATCTCGTGGACCTCGCCGGAAGCTGGCGCTGTCTTCGACAACCTGGGCAAGCTGCAGCCCTACGTCACCGCGAACCATGCCGCGATCGACTGGCAGGATGCGGCGGCTCTCCTCGTGCAGGGCAAGGCTGCTAACTATGTGATGGGCAACTTCGCCGTCGGCGTGTTCAAGGAAGGCGGGATGACGAACGACAACCTGGGCTTCATGGTGTTCCCGGAAATCACCGCGGGCATCGCTCGGTCTGAAGAAGCGCCGACCGACACGATCCACCTGACCTCTGGTGCGAAGAACCCCGAGGATGCGAAGGCATTCCTGGCCTACATGGCCTCGGCTGAAGCGCAGACCAAGTGGAACGGCGCCGTGGGCCAGCTGCCCACCAACAAGAACGCCTCGGTCGATGCGGCCGATCCGTTCCTGACGGCGGGCTTCCAGGCCCTGTCCACCGCGACGGGCGGTATCGCCCAGTTCTGGGACCGCGACGCGGATGCCGAATATGCCAAGGTTGGCATGGAAGGCTTCCAGCAGTTCCTGGTGCAACCGGATCAGCGCGATGCGATCCTGGAGCGTCTGGAAGCGGCCCGCACGCGGCTGTATCCGCAGTGACCTGAAGCTTTGGGCGCCTCCCTTCACGGGGGGCGCCTTTTTCGTTTTGCCGATTCGTTTTCCGGGGGGGAGACATGGCTGAGGCAGCTTCGACACCGCGGCGCTGGACCCAGAGGAGCGTGGCTCCTTGGCTGTTCCTGGCCCCCGGGCTGATCATGTTCACGATCTATGTGCTGTGGCCGATCATCCAGAGCGTGACGCTGTCGTTCTACGACTGGGACGGGCTTTACAACAAGGACGGCGAGTTCATGGGCCGCTTTGTCGGCATGGGGAACTACTCCGAGTTGATGGGCGACCCGGCCTTCACGACCAGCCTCTGGAACAACCTGAAATGGCTGGTGCTGTATATGCTGGCGCTGCCGATCGGGCTGTTCATTGCGATCTTCCTGAACCAGACTGTTGCCGGCATCCGGCTGTACAAGTCCTTGTTCTTCTTTCCCTTCGTCATCAGCCAAGTCGTCGTCGGCCTGATCTTCGCCTGGTTCTACGCGCCGAACTTCGGCCTCTTCTACCTGCTGACGGAAAACCTCTTCGGCCAGGGTACCGCGATCCTTGCCGACCCTGACCTTGTCACTTACGGCATCATCGCCGCAGGTCTTTGGCCGCAGATCGCCTATGTGATGATCCTGTACCTGACCGGCCTGAACAACGTCGCGCCCGACCAGATCGAGGCAGCGCGGCTGGATGGGGCGAAGGGCTGGCGGATGCTGTGGTATGTGGTGCTGCCGCAGCTGCGCCCGGCGACGTTCATTGCGGTGATCGTGACGGTCATCGGGGCGCTTCGCAGCTTTGACCTTGTGTCGATCATGACCAACGGGGGGCCGTTCGGCTCCAGCCGCGTGCTGTCCTACTACATGTTCGAGATGGCCTTGGGCGAATACGGGTTCCGCATGGGCTATGGCGCGGCGATTGCCGTGGTGCTGTTCCTGATCATGATGGTCTTCATTTCGGGCTTCATCTGGAAGATGTGGCGCGACGAGAAGGAGCGCTGAGATGTTTCCGCGTCCGATCCAGAAATCTTCCGTCGCCGCGCAGTGGATCTATACCATCGCACTGCCCATCGCTCTGCTGTTGTGGCTGTTCCCGCTCTTGGGGGTGGCGCTGACCTCGTTGCGCCCGGCCTCGGACTTGGCGCAGGGGAACTACTTCGGGATGCCCTCAGGGATAGCCTGGGAGAACTACAAGTTCATCTTCACCGAAACCCCCATCGGCCAGTACATGATCAACTCGATGTGGGTGACGATCCCCACGGTGATTGGAGCCGTGTGCCTTAGCCTGATGACCGGGTTTGCACTGGCGGTCTATGGGTTCCGGGCGAACATCCTGGTGTTCTTCATGTTCGTGGCGGGGAACTTCGTCCCGTTCCAGATCCTGATGGTCCCGGTGCGCGACATGACGTTGCAACTGGGGATGTATGACACCTGGTATGGCTTGGCGCTGTTCCACATCGCGTTCCAGACCGGGTTCTGCACGTTGTTCATGCGGAACTTCATCAAGGCGCTGCCGTTTGAGCTGATCGAGGCCGCGCGGGTGGAAGGTGTCAGCGAATGGCGCATCTTCTGGTTCATCGTGCTGCCCTTGATGCGGCCGGCAATCGCGGCGCTGTCGGTGCTGGTCTTCACCTTCATCTGGAACGACTTCTTCTGGGCGACGGTGCTGACGCAAGGGGTCGACAGCCAGCCGATTACGGCCGGTCTGTCCAGCCTGAACGGCCAGTGGATCGCGCAGTGGCATCTGGTGTCGGCGGGGTCGATCCTGGCCGCGCTGCCACCGGTGGCGATGTTCTTCCTGATGCAGAAGCATTTCATCGCGGGCCTTACGCTGGGGGCAGTGAAGTGACCGGCAGTGCCGTTCCGTCTGCCCCCTATGGTGACCGGAAATGTTGGCAGGTAAAATCACGCAAGGCGGCGTGAAAGGCAAAGCGCATGGCAGTTGTGTTTGACGATCTGAAAGGCCAGTCGGTCTTTGTCACTGGCGGTGGATCGGGCATCGGCGCGGCTCTGACCGAGGCTTTTTTGCGCCAGGGGGCCAAGGTCGCCTTCTGCCAGCGGTCGGACGCCACGGCTTTCTGTGACGAGATGGAAAAGGCCACGGGCAACCGGCCGCTGTTCCTGCCCTGCGACATCTCGGTGACAGATCAGCTTCAGCTGACCCTGTCGACGGCGGCCAAGGTGCATGGGCCGATCACCGTCCTGGTGAACAACGCCGCGAACGACAAGCGGCATGAGACCTTGAAGACCGACGAGACCTTCTGGGACTGGTCGATGGCGGTGAACCTGCGGTCGTATTTCTTTGCCTGCCAGGCGGTCATACCGGGGATGAAGGCGGGGGGCGGGGGGTCGATCATCAACTTCTCGTCGATCAGTTTCATGATGGCGGACACGGGCTACGCCGCCTACATCACCGCCAATGCCGGGATCGTCGGGATGACGCGGACGTTGGCGCGCGAGTTCGGGCCTGACCGCATCCGGGTGAACGCGGTTGCACCCGGCTGGGTGTTGACTGAAAAGCAGAAGGAACTGTGGGTCACGCCGGAAAGTCTGGCCGCACATCTGGCGCGCCAGTGCATCCCGGACGAGATCCAGCCGGAAGACATGGCCGGGACGGTGCTGTTCCTGGCTTCGAATGCCTCGCGGATGATGACGTCGCAGACCCTGGTTCTGGATGGAGGGTACATCTCGTCATGACCACGCCGGTGACACCTGACTGGATTGCCGTGGATTGGGGCACGTCCAACCTGCGGGCCTTTGCGATGACGGCGGATGGCCGTGTGCTGGCCGAGGCTTCGTCGGACGAAGGCATGGGCAAGCTTTCGCGTGAGGGGTTCGAGCCTGCGCTGGTGCGGCTGATCGAGGGCTGGCTGGCGGGCAAGACGCTGGTGGTCGCCTGTGGCATGGTCGGCAGCCGTCAGGGCTGGTGCGAGGCACCCTACAGGACGGTGCCGTGCACTCCGGTGGACCGGGCGGGGTTGGTGACGGCGCCGACGACGGACCCGCGCCTTCATGTCCTGATCGCCCCGGGATTGAAGCAGACGAGCCCGGCGGATGTGATGCGGGGCGAAGAGACTCAGATCGCGGGCGCCCTGCAGATGATGCCGGGCTATGACGGGGTCTTGTGCCTGCCGGGGACGCATTCGAAATGGGTGCAGGTGTCGGCGGGCGAGGTGGTCAGCTTCCAGACCTTCATGACCGGCGAGATGTTCGCGCTGTTGTCCGAGGCCTCGGTCCTGCGGCACGGGATGCAGGGCGGCGGCTGGGAGGATGCAGCCTTTGATGCCGCTGTGACGGACAGCCTGTCGAAGCCCGAGAAACTGGGGGCGCGGCTCTTCTCGCTGCGGGCCGAAGGGCTGATTGCCGGGCTGACGGCGGGTGCGGCGCGGGCGCGGTTGTCGGGGATCCTGATCGGCACGGAACTTGCAGCATCCAGGCCCTACTGGCTGGGTCAGCGGGTGACGCTGGTCGGGGCCGAAAAGCTGTCGGCCGCCTATGCCCGCGCCCTGGCCATGCAGGGGGTCGAGGCGAAACGGCTTTCAGCCACCGAATGCACCTTGGCGGGCCTCGGCTCGCTTTCCTTGCAGACCGAGGGCGCAAGATGAGCCACCGCAACCTGATTGCCATCCTGCGCGGGATTACCCCGCCCGAAGCCGCCGCCGCCGCGAAGGCGCTGGTTGCGGCGGGGATCAGCCGGATCGAGGTTCCGCTGAACTCGCCGCAGCCCTTCGAGTCGATCGCCGCAATGGTCGCCGCTGTGCCGGGGGCCGAGATCGGGGCGGGGACGGTTCTGACCCTTGACGAGGTCGCGAGGGTCAAGGCGGCGGGGGGAACGCTGGTGGTGTCGCCCAATGCGGATGTCGAGGTGATCCGGGCGACGGTGGCGGCTGGGATGGCATCCTGGCCGGGGGTGATGACGCCGACCGAATGCTTCGCGGCGATCAAGGCCGGGGCGACGGGGCTGAAGCTGTTCCCGGGCAGCCTGATCGGGCCGGAGGGTCTAAAGGCGATCCGAGCGGTGCTGCCGAAGGATCTGCCGGTCTATGCCGTGGGCGGGGCCGGGCCGTCGAACTTTGCCGATTGGGCGAAGGCTGGAGCCAATGGCTTTGGCATCGGGACGGCCCTTTACACGCCGGGGCTTTCGACGGATGAGATTGCCAGCCGTGCGGTTGGGATCGTCGCGGCCTATGACAAGGTCTTTGAATGATTTTCGATGCACGTCCCTGCGAGCTGGGGGAAGGCCCGCTTTGGCACCCGCTGCGCGAGGAACTGTTCTGGTTCGACATCCTGAACCGCACGCTGCATTCCTCGGCGCGGTCCTGGAGCTTTGCGGAGTATGTCTCGGCGGCGGGCTGGATCAGCGCGGACGAGCTTTTGGTCGCCTGTGAGACGGGTCTGTTCCGGCTGAACCTGGCGACAGGGGACCGCGAGACGGTGGCCAGCGCGGGCACTGCCGAAACCCGGTCGAACGACGGCCGTGCCGACCGGCAGGGCGGGTTCTGGTTCGGAACCATGGGGAAGAAGGCGGAAAAGGGCGCAGGCGCGATCTGGCGCTGGTATCGCGGCGAATTGCGGCGGCTGTTCCAGGGGATATCCATCCCGAATTCGATCTGCTTTGCGCCTGGTGGCCGCTTTGCGCATTTCGCTGACACCATCGAGGGCAAGGTGATGAAGGTCGCCTTGGACGCGGCAGGCTGGCCCGTGGGAGAGCCGAAGGTCTGGCTGGACCTGGCCCGCGCGGGACTGAACCCGGATGGCGCGGTGATCGACGCCGAGGGGCGGTTCTGGAATGCGCAGTGGGGGGCGGGCCGGGTTGCGGCCTATGGTCCGGACGGCGCCTTCCTGCAGGCGGTCGAGACGCCGGACGCGCCGCAATCGTCTTGCCCGGCCTTTGGCGGCCCTGACCTTTCCACTCTTTTCGTCACCACCGCCCTTGAGCACATGGACGCCGAGGCGCGGGCGAAGCATCCGGCCTCGGGCCAGGTATTTGCCTTCTCCGATGTCGCCAAGGGACTTCCCGAACCTCAGGTTAAGATATGAAACGCACGCTTGGCGTCTGCTACTACCCCGAACACTGGAACGAGGCGCAATGGGCCGAGGATGCCGCCCGGATGGCGCGGCTGGGCCTAACCTGGGTCAGGATCGGCGAGTTCGCCTGGTCCCGGATGGAGCCGGAGCCAGGGCGGTATGACTGGGACTGGCTGGACCGGGCGATTGCCACGCTGGGCGCGCGGGGGCTGAAGGTGGTGCTGGGGACGCCCACGGCCACCCCGCCGCGGTGGATGGTGGACAAGCATCCGGACATGTTCGCGGTGGATGCCGAGGGGCGGATGCGCGGGTTTGGCTCGCGTCGGCACTATGACTTCTCGCACCGGGGCTATCGGGCCGAGTGCGCGAAGATCGTCGGGTTGATGGCCGAGCGGTATGGGAAGAACCCCCATGTCGCGGCCTGGCAGACCGACAACGAATATGCCTGCCATGAGACGACCCTGAGTTATTCCGAGGCGGCTAAGACGGCGTTCCAGGACTGGCTGGCGCAGAAGTACCAGTCCCCCGACGCACTGAACCGGGCTTGGGGCAATGTGTTCTGGTCGATGGAGTACCGGGATTTCCGGGAAATCGGGTTGCCGAACCTGACGGTGACTGAACCGAACCCGAGCCATGTGATGGACTTCCGCCGCTTTGCGTCCGAGGAAGTGCGGGCCTTCAACAAGCTGCAGGTGGACATTATCCGCAAGCAATCGGCCGCCCCGGTGGCGCACAACTTCATGGGGGCCATCACCGAGTTCGACCATTGGGACGTGGGGGCGGACCTGGATATCGCGTCCTGGGACAGCTATCCGTTGGGCTTCCTGTCCGACCGCATCCCAGCGGACGCCGAGCACAAGCGGCGGTTCGTGCGGCAGGGCGACCCGGATTTCCAGGCGTTTCACCATGACCTTTACCGCGCCATCGGCCGGGGCCGCTGGTGGATCATGGAGCAGCAGCCGGGACCGGTGAACTGGGCGCCGTACAACCCCGATCCGTTGCCTGGAATGGCGCGGCTGTGGGCCTGGGAGGCGTTCGCGCATGGGGCGGAGGCGGTGTGCTACTTCCGCTGGCGGCAAGCGCCCTTCGCGCAAGAGCAGATGCATGCGGGGCTGTTGCGGCCCGACAGTGCGCCCGCGCAGGCCTTTGGTGAGGCGGAGCAGGTGGCGCAAGAGCTGGCGGGGATGCCTGCGGAGGCCGGGACCGGCAAGGCCGATGTGGCGCTGGTCTTCGATTACGAATCCGACTGGGCCTGGGAGATCCAGCCTCAGGGCCGTGGCTTCCAGTACTTCTGGCTGGTGTTCCACGCCTACAAGGGCCTGCGGCGGTTGGGGCTGAACGTGGATATTGTCCGGCCGGATGTGGCCGACCTGTCTGCTTACAAGCTGGTGCTGGCTCCCGGAGTGTTCAGCTTGTCCGACCCGCTGAAGGCGGCGCTGGCGATTTTCGAGGGCACGGCGATCCTGGGGCCGCGAACGAATTCGAAGACAAAAGACTTTTCGATCCCCGTCCCGCTGCCCCCTGCCCTGCAGGGTCTGGACGCGGTCATCGCCCGGGTCGAAAGCCTGCCGCCGGACGTGCCGGTGCCCCTGGCGCAGGGCGGCAATCTGGTGAACTGGCGCGAGAAGCTGGAAGGCGGCGCGCAAGAGGTCGAGGTCGCCGAGGACGGCTGGCCTGCGCTGGTCTGCGCGGGGAAGCTCCACTACCTGGGGGGCTGGCCGGACGACGTGGCGCTGTCGCGTATCCTGAGCCGCGCTTGTGCGGCAGAGGGGATCGAGTGCGACCCGCTGCCGGAAGGTTTGCGGCGCAGGGATACGGCGACGCACCGATTCCTGTTCAACTACAACCCTGTTCCGGCGGAATGGGGTGGGGTCACGATCCCTCCGGCCGGAGTGTTGTGGACGGCAAAGTAGGGTGGGCGGATCGCCCACCTTACGCTTGGGTCAGTCCTGAACCGACACCGTTCCGCTGACCGGCAGGAAGGCTGCGGCGTTGGGGCCGAGGGTCAGGCGGTCGCCCTGCAGGACGGCGTGAAGCGAGGGACCGGTGGGCGCGCCCACGCCGGATACGGTGACCGACAGCGCCACGGGCGAGAGGTTGAAGAGGCAGAGAAGCGCGCCCTCGCCCTCGCCCCGCATGAAGCCAAGGATCGGCTCGGGCAGGTCGAGGAAACGGGTCTTGCCGGCCGTCAGCGCGGCAGAGCCTTTGCGGAAAGCCAGGGCGGCGCGGTAGTGTTCCAGGACCGAGCCCTGCGCGCCGGTCTGTCCCGAGACATGGCGGGCGGCCTGTTCCGGTTTGACCGGCAGCCAGGGTTTGCCAGTCGAAAAGCCCGCGTTGGGCGAGGCGTCCCAGACCATTGGGGTGCGAGTGTTGTCGCGGCCGATGGGCTCGGGCCAGAAGTTGATGCCCTGCGGGTCGGTCAGTTCCTCGAAGTCGAGGGGCGTGTCGGTCTGCCCAAGCTCCTCACCTTCCCAGAGGCAGATCGAGCCTTCGAAGGACAG
>JBJTSJ010000003.1:0-3485 GCA_046076605.1 Tabrizicola sp. | reverse complement strand
AAGCCGCCCGTCAGCGCCTCGCTGAAGAGACCACCCAATGACCCACCCGAACCTCCTCGCCCTCGACCGCCATTTCGACGCCACCCCCGCCTTCACCTACGCCCTCTGGACGCACCCCTCGCTCCTCGCCACCTGGTGGGGCCCGGAAGGCGGGGGTGGCGTCGAAATGGCGGTCGAGGGCGAGGAGGTTCGGGTGGGTCATTGGGTGGTCTCTTCAGCGAGGCGCTGACGGGCGGCTTCAAGGTCGCGGGCGACGCCGTCGAGGTGGGTTTTGTCGGGGAGTTTGGGCCAGAGCGTGCCAACGCCGTGCATGGCGAGAAGCGCGTCGGACATGACTTTCAGCGCGTGGGGCCAGCCCTTCGCGTGCTCGATCCGGGCTTGGTCATTGGGGAAGCCAGTTTGCAGGAAGTGGAGGCGGGTGCAGGAGGCTTCGGCGGTCAGGTCGATGGAGATGACGCTGAAGAAGTCGGTGCCTTCGAAGTGGTAGCTGTAGACGAGGCGGCGGGTGGGGTCGACCTCGTGGTAGGTGCCGCTGACGTGTTCGGTGACGGGGCCGTTGACGTTGCGCAAGGACCAGGTGCCGCCGGGGCGGAGGTCGACGGCGATATCGTGGGCGCGGAAGCCGTGGGAGGAGCCGAACCAGGAGCGGATCAGTTCGGGACGCGTCCAGACCGTCCAGACCAAGGCCGGAGGGCCGGCGAAATGGTGGGTGAGGCGGAGCGCATTGGCGCTATTGTCGTCCATTCTTCGCGGCCTCCTCGTTCAGGCTTTGGATCAGCGCGTCCATCCGGTCGAAGGCGCCTTCCCAGTAGTGGCGGTAGTGGTCGATCCAGGCCCCGGCGCGTTTGAGCCCCTCGGGCTCCAGATGCACGGGGCGGGTCTTGGCCACGCGTTCGCGGCGGATCAGGCCAGCTTCCTCCAGCACTTTCAGGTGCTTGGAGATGCCGGGCTGCGAGAGGTGGTTGGCCTCGACCAGAGCAGTCACGGTCAGCCCGCCGTCGGCGATCTGGGCGAGGATGGCGCGCCTTGTGGGGTCGGCCAGCGCAAGGAAGGTGCGGGAAAGCGGGTCGGACACAGGATTACCTATCAGTTATATTTCCTAATGGTAATTCTATTCGTCGGACGATGCAAGCCGAATCAGTCCGGGTGACGGAAGCTGTTCAGAGTCCCCGTCAGCGATTGTCGGATTTGTAACATTCCGTGAGGCACCTGGATAAATCCTGCGGCCGCGCGCACTTCAACCGCGATGGGTAGTGGTCGGAAAATTCGCGCTTTTTCCCGAATTGACTCGCAAGCCCAAGGGGCGGGACACTTCCCCGGCCCCGAGCTGCCGGGGCGCTGCCAGACTGGTCTTGCCGATGCGCCTGCCCCTGATCTTCGCCGCGCTGTGCGTGGTTTCCGCCTGCGGCCAACCGGCGCAGGTGACCAAAAGCGGCGCGACTGGCGAGGTTGGCGTCGGCTTCGGCACCCCCGGCGGCTATCGGCTTACACCCTTGGCGGGCGCCGGGTCATCGCTGACCCGCGACTTCATGGACCTGACCTTTGCCATGGAAAGCGGGCGCGGCTTGCAGACTTTCAGCCGGTTCGAGGGGCCGGTGACCGTGGCGCTGACCGGCGACGTGCCACCGACGGCCGCGCGCGATCTTGGGGCGCTGATCGGACGGCTGCGGTCCGAGGCGGGGATCGACATCTCGCCCGCGCCGGGGACCGCGACGATCATGGTCGAGTTCACCAGCCGGGCCGAATTGCGCCGGATCGCCCCGACCGCCGCCTGCTTCGTGGTGCCGAACGTGGGGTCCCTGGCCGAATACCGCCGCAAGCGCGGGTCGGATCAGGTCGACTGGGCGGAAGTCACACAGCGCGACCGGGCGGCGGTTTTCATCCCCTCGGATACCAGCCCGCAGGAAGTGCGCGACTGCCTTCACGAGGAACTGGCCCAGGCGCTGGGTCCGCTGAATGACCTGTACCGGCTGTCGGACAGCGTCTTCAACGACGACAACTTCCATTCGGTGCTGACCAGCTTTGACATGGACATCCTGCGGATGACTTATTCGCCAAGCCTGCACAGCGGGATGAGCCTTGAGGAGGTTGCGGCGCAGTTGGGTGCGGCACCTGTGGCAAGCTCGGGCACCCCGGCGGAATGGACCCGCGCGGTCGAGACGGCGCTGGGGCGGACGGGATCGCTGGCCAGCCGCCAGGCCGCAGCAGCGCAGGCGTTGTCGCTGGCGCGCAGCGCGGGCTGGCAGGACAACCGGCTGGCCTTCAGCCTGTTCGCGGTCGGGCGGCTGTTGACCTCTAGCGATCCGGCGCGGGCGCAAGAGGCCTTCGCCGGGGCGTCGGCAGTCTATGCATCCCTGCCCGGCGGCGCGTTGCAACTGGCGCATGTCGACATGCAGGTGGCGGTGATGGCGCTGGCGGGAGGCCTGCCGGAAGAGGCCGCGCGGCTGGCGGACCGGGCGATTCCAGTCGTGCGGAGCTATGACAATGCAGCCCTTCTGGCCACTCTGATGCTGATCAAGGCTGAGGCGATGGAGGCTCTGGGCGATCCGGAAAAGGCGCAGGCGCTGCGCATGGACAGTGGGCCTTACGCGCGGTATGGCTTCGGGTCGGAAAGCATGGTCAGAAGCCGGATGCGCGACATCGCGACGGTCGCGGACCGGGCGGCAAAGGGCTGAAGGGGTAGCGCGGCTGATCTGCGCGGTCGCCCCGGAAATGGGGCGAAATGTTCGTGATCGGCGGATTTCTTCTGGGTGCCATCGGCGGCGGCCTGCGGGCGAAGGCGCGCGGCGGAAAGGTCGCAGACATCCTGCAATATGCCTTTGTCCACGGGCTGATCTTCGCGCTTCTTGGCCTGTTCATCACCATCTACCTTGACCGGATGCTGAGCGTCTGATGCACGGGTGCGGGGTGGAGTTTTCCAAGAGTCCGCATTGGCGCCGTCGAAGGCTCCGGTCCGATTTGCTTGCAGAAATCAGGGAGTAGCGCCGTGTTCCTGCCGTTCTTCCAGACCTTGCGGGAAGAAGGGGTGCCGGTCAGCCTGCGCGAGTTCCTGAGCTTTCTGGAGGCGATGGCGGCGGGGCTGGTGATCTATGACGCCGAGGGCTTCTACCACCTGGCGCGGCTGACGCTGGTCAAGGATGAGCGTCATATCGACCGCTTTGACCGGGCCTTTCAGCGGGCTTTCTCGGGGCTGGAGGGCGTAACGGCGGATCAGGTGCTGGAGGCGCTGGACCTGCCGCGGGATTGGCTTTCGAGGCTGGCCGAACGGCATTTGTCGGCGGAGGAACGCGCGGCGATCCAGGCGCTGGGCGGGTTCGACAAGCTGATGGAGACTTTGCGCCAGCGTCTGGCGGAGCAGAAGGGTCGGCATCAGGGCGGGTCGAAGTGGATTGGCACGGCGGGGACTTCGCCCTTCGGCGCCTATGGCTACAACCCGGAAGGGGTGCGGATCGGGCAGGAGACCGGGCGGCATGGGCGTGCGGTCA
>JBJTSJ010000002.1:0-6358 GCA_046076605.1 Tabrizicola sp. | reverse complement strand
CGACCACCAGCACCGTGTTCCCCGCATCACGCAGGTTCTTCAGCGTGGTAAGCAGGCGATCATTGTCGCGCTGGTGAAGGCCGATACTCGGCTCGTCCAGCACATAGAGCACACCGGTCAGGCCCGACCCGATCTGTGACGCCAGCCGAATCCGCTGCGATTCCCCACCCGACAATGTCCCCGCCGCGCGGCTCATCGTCAGATAGTTCAGGCCAACATTTACAAGGAATCCAAGGCGTTCGCGGATTTCCTTCAGGATGGCGCGGGCGATCTCGTTCTGCTGCTTGGTCAGCGTGTCCGCCACACCTTCGACCCAGGCGAAGCTTTCGGTGATCGACATCTGCACCACCTGCCCGATGTGCAGCCCCGCGATCTTCACCGCCAGCGCCTCGGGCTTCAGCCGGTAGCCGCCACAGGCCCCGCAGGCGCGGTTGGACTGGAAGCGCTCCATTTCTTCGCGGGACCAAGCGCTGTCCGTCTCGCGATAACGGCGCTCCATGTTGGGAATGATCCCCTCATAGACCCGCTTGACCTGGTAGACCCGGCCGCCCTCGTCATAGCGGAACTCGATCTCCTCGCCCTTGGAGCCGCGCAGGAAAAGCTCCTTGACGGTCTCGGGCAGGTCCTTCCACTTGGCTTTCAGGTTGAAGCCGTAGTGCTTGGACAGGGCCTCCATCGTCTGTGTCAGATAGGGCGATTTCGACTTGGCCCAGGGCGCGATGGCGCCTTGCAACAGCGTCAGGTTCTGGTCGGGGACGACCAGGCGTTCGTCGAAGAAGAGCTCCATGCCAAGGCCGTCGCAGACCGGGCAGGCGCCGAAGGGGGCGTTGAAACTGAACAGGCGGGGTTCGATTTCCGCTATGGTGAAGCCAGAAACCGGGCAGGCGAATTTCTCGGAATAGGTGATGCGGGTCGGGTCCGCGCCCTCGGCGACGTCGGCGAGTTCGATCACCGCGATCCCGTCGGCCAGGTTCAGCGCCGTGCGGAAGCTGTCGGCGAGCCGCGTCTCGATCCCCTCGCGGACGACGATCCGGTCCACCACCACGTCGATGTTGTGGCGGAACTTCTTGTCGAGCGTCGGCGGCTCCTCCAGCTCATAGAAGGCCCCGTTGACCTTGACGCGCTGGAAGCCCTGCTTGCGAAGCTCCAGAAATTCCTTCTTATATTCGCCCTTGCGGTCCCGGATGATCGGGGCGAGGAGATAGGCCCGCGTCCCCTCCGCCATCGCCATCACGGCATCGACCATGTCCTGCACTTGCATCGCAGTGATCGGCAGGCCAGTCGCGGGGGAGTAGGGCGTGCCGACGCGGGCGAACAACAGGCGCAGGTAGTCGTAGATCTCGGTCACCGTGCCGACGGTGGAGCGGGGGTTCTTCGAGGTGGTCTTCTGCTCGATGGAGATCGCAGGCGAAAGGCCCGAAATGTGGTCGACATCCGGTTTGCCCATCATGTCGAGGAACTGCCGCGCGTAAGCCGACAGCGACTCCACATAGCGGCGCTGCCCTTCTGCATAGATCGTGTCGAAGGCAAGCGACGACTTGCCAGATCCGCTAAGGCCGGTGATGACCACCAGCTGATCCCTCGGGATCGCGACGTCGACGCCCTTCAGGTTATGCTCGCGCGCGCCGCGCACTTCGATGAACTTCTGTTCGGCCATGACCTGTCCCTTGGACCAGCAGTCGCAAGAGATAGGTCACTTTTGGTGAGTCTCCAACCCGAAAAAGTGAACGTACCATGAACAATGATTGTTGATCAGGCGGACTTTACTTTCTCACCTTCCAAGCTATATAGGTTTTATCAACAAAGCGAGGCCCCCAATGTTCTCTGCCTTCCGTTCTGCCCCCGAAGCCGCACGCATCAGCGTGCCTGAAGTCTCTGACCAGGTGGCGCAGGGCAAAATGCTGCTGATTGACGTCCGCGAGGTGGCAGAGGCGAAGGCCTCGGGCGTCGCGCAGGGTGCAAGGCTGATCCCGTTGTCGCTGCTCCCCGTGAAATGCGATCCGCGCCAGCCGGGTTGCGACCTGCCGCAAGACCTGCCGGTGGCGGTCTACTGTGCCTCGGGCGGACGGTCGGGCATGGCCGCGGATGTGCTGACCCGGCTGGGCTATGGCCCGGTGGTCAATCTTGGCGGGTTGCGCGACTGGGCTGCGGGCGGCGGAGCGGTCGTCGCCTACTAGACCGACCGATCGCGTCGCGCTTTCTGGAAGGCGTGCACCGCGATCCCGACGCCGCAAAGGAACACGGCGGCTAAGGTCAGTCCAGACGGCCCGACACTGGCCAGTAGGGCCGCCAGCACCGGCGTGCCGGTTGTGGTTCCCAGATTGCCGAGCTGCGCCACCGCCCCTGCTGCACGGGCCCGGTCTTCAGGACCGGTATTGAGTTCGGGGATTGAGGCAAAGCTCGCCCCCTGAACGATCCCAAGCGCGGCGGAGAGGAGAAAACCTCCCGCCACCATCCCGGCGCCCTGCCCCCAGAACAGCCACAGCAGCAGGAAGCCGGGGATGGCGACCGTGTAACCCGCTTGGACGAGGCGGACGGCGGACATCCGGCCGAGGAGCCTTACCCCAAGGGTCAGCGAGACGGCGATGGAGACGAGGGGCATCCCGGCGGCAATCAGCGCGCGGTGGGTCTCGGGCGTTTCGGGTGGGAGGAGGGTCAGGACGGCAACGTAGAGGAAGGTGTAGCAGCAGAACCCCATCGCCGGGGCGGCGAGGCGGGGGGAGAGGTAGATGGCGGCGTGCTGGGCGAGGAGGTTGCCCATCGGGAGGGCCTGCCCGCGTGGGTCGGGTGGGAGGGTCAGGGCGAGGATCGCGGCAAGGGCGGCCATGTAGGCGGCGTGGCCGAGAAAGAGGCTGGTGGGCGTGAGGTGCAGGCCGATCAGGGCGAGGATGGTGTAGGTCACCCCAAAGAACGAGGACCAGAGGGTCATTGCGAGGGGGCGGCGGTGTTCGGGGGCGAGGGCAGCGATCATCGTTGGGCCGACGACGACGATGGCAAGGTGGCTCGCGCCCTCGACAATGCGGGAGGCCAGCATCAGGGGGTAGGCGGGCATCAGGGACTGGAGGGCGGACATCGCGGCCCCGGCGGCCAGCGCGGCGACAATGGCGCGGCGGGGACCAATGCGGGCGACGAGAAGCCCGGCAGTCGTTCCGAAGATCAGGCCGACCATGCCGACGATCGAGACGACGAGGCCGAGGGCGACCTCTCCGTGGCCTCCGTAGGTGGCGCGGAGGGGGTCGTAGAGGATCGAGATCTTCCCGAACTGAGCCGCCGCGCCGAGGCCGGCGCACCAGAGGAGGAGGACGAGGAACATCGGGGGAAGCGGGCGCATGGGGCCTTGGTAGCGCGATTGCCGAGGGGATGCCAGAGGCGTGTCCACAGTGGACAAAGGCCGGCCACTCAATGATTACAACGGGTTTGTCGCGGACGTTAGGGGTTTCTTAGCCCATGGCTTTCTGCGAGTCGGCGGAGCCGCGAGTACGTCACAAATCGTGAGTGCACAGCTTCATGTCGGGCTTGCAAAGTTTCTGTGAAGCTTCAGCATAGGTTTCATGAAAGCTTTCGCGACCACGCTGCTTCTGGCTGTGCTGTCGTTCGTCCCCGAGGCCCGGGCGGCGGACCTGTGTCCACTCGTGGCCCAGTTGAACCAGGCGCTGGTCGAAGGGACCCGCTACCGGGCCGTCCCTTGCCCCGAGATCGGCTTTGTGGCGCTGGACAACCAGCCAGGCCTGCGGTCGCAGGCCGGGGCTTATTTCCCCGAAACCGGCCAGATCGAGCTGGCCCCTGACCTGGACCTCACCACGGCCTACGGGCAGAGCTTCCTGTTGCACGAGATGGTTCACGCCGCCCAGTTCGCCGAGGGCGCTGACAGCCGGGTCCCCTGCATCGCGGCACTGGAGGCCGAGGCCTACCTGGTTCAGGCGCAGTTCCTGCACGACGCGGGGCTGACGCGCGACGCGCTTTTCACCCGGATGCTGGGCGAACAGTTGGGGACCTGCGGCGCGCAACCGGACTACTGACGAACGGCTCTCCATCGACGAGAAACCGCAGGCGAACCAAAACCCGTCAGTCCTTCTGCGCCATGGCCCAGCTGACGACCGGAAAGTCAGGATCGTTCGTCAGGTCGTCGTCGTCATGCAACGGCGGGGGCCAGGGGACTTCGAGGTTCCGCTGCGCCACATGCCGGTTGCCCCATTGGTGGGACTGCACCCTTTCAGGCTGGAACCCGGATTCAATCAGCAGGTTCTTCAATCCCCGAGCGGTCCAGCGCGAACAGTCAACGGGCGCGCCGTGGAAAGGGGCAAAGAAGGGCACCGCAACCCAGAACCAGCCGCCCGAGCGCAACATCCGGTAGATGTTGCGCGTCGCGGCGTAGGGGCGGTCCAGATGCTCCCACACCTGATTGGCCATGATGAGGTCAAAGCGCACGACCTTGCCGCCGGCATCCAGCATCGGCCCCTTGCAGGGGTCGAACTTCCAGCGGTTCAGCGCCTTGTAGCTGCGGAACGAGAACCTTTCGCCCCATTTCCCCGACAGTTCCAGGACATCCAGATTTTCGGGCCCGAGACTGTTGATCCAGTCCCGGCTTTCCTTCTGCATGACGACCCGGTTGAGTGAGCCCATCAGATGTGAAGGGCACGGCCGTAGGCGTCGAGCACGGCCTCGTGCATCATTTCCGACAGGGTCGGATGCGGGAAGACAGTGTTCATCAGATCTTCCTCGGTGGTCTCCAGGCTGCGGCCAACGACATAGCCCTGGATCAGCTCGGTCACTTCCGCGCCGACCATGTGTGCGCCGAGAAGCTCACCCGTCTTGGCGTCGAAGACGGTCTTGATCATCCCTTCGCTCTCACCCAGCGCGATGGCCTTGCCGTTGCCGATGAAGGGGAAGCGGCCGACCTTCACCGTATAGCCTGCGTCCTTGGCCTTCTGTTCGGTCAGGCCGACCGAGGCGACCTGAGGGTGGCAATAGGTGCAGCCGGCGATGGAGTTCGGCTTGATCGGGTGCGGATGGCCGCCCGCGATCAGTTCGGCGACCATGACCCCTTCGTGGGAGGCCTTGTGCGCAAGCCAGGGTGCGCCCGCGATGTCGCCGATGGCGTACAGACCTTCCACCCCGGTCCGGCAATATTCGTCGGTCACGACATGGGTCCGGTCGATCTTCACGCTCAGGGCCTCAAGCCCGAGGTTTTCCACGTTGCCGACGATGCCCACGGCAGAGATGACGGTGTCAAAGTCCTGCGTGGTCACCTTGCCATCCTGTTCGATATGGGCGGTGACGCCGACGCCAGGCTTGCGATCCAGCTTCTTGACCGCGGCCTTTTCCAGGATCTTCATGCCCTGCTTCACGAAGGACTTCTTCGCGAAGGCCGAGATTTCAGCGTCCTCAACCGGCAGGATGCGGTCCATCACCTCAACCACCGTGGTATCCGCGCCCAGTGTGTTGAAGAAGCTGGCGAATTCGATGCCGATCGCGCCGGAACCGATCACGAGGAGCTTTTTCGGCATCCGGGCCGCCACCAGCGCATGCTTGTAGGACCAGACGAGATCGCCATCTGCCTCCAGCCCCGGAAGTTCGCGCGCCCGCGCGCCGGTGGCGAGGATGATCGACTTAGCGGTCAGTTCTTCGGTGCCCTTGTCGGTCTTGACGCTGACGGTCGCCTTCTTCGGCAGCGTGGCCGCGCCCATGAAGACGGTGACCTTGTTCTTCTTCATCAGGTGGCCGATGCCGCCGGACAGCTGTTTCGCAACGGCACGGCTGCGCGCCACGACGGCGGGCAGGTCATAGCCGATGCCGTCGGCCTTCAGGCCAAACTCCTTGGCGCGGTGCATCAGGTGGAAGACTTCAGCCGAGCGCAGGAGGGCCTTGGTCGGGATGCAGCCCCAGTTCAGGCAGATGCCGCCCAGGTGTTCCCGTTCGACGATTGCGACCTTCAGGCCCAGTTGGCTTGCCCGGATGGCGGCGACATAGCCCCCCGGTCCGGCACCGATCACGATCACGTCGAAGCTTTGGGCAGCCATTTTTCCCTCCCTGGAAAAAGTAGTTTGCCATTAAACTATCCGGAAACCCCAAGCAACGCTGGGGTTGCCGTGACCCTATGCACCGGATGCATGGCTTTTGAGCCCTTCCACCACCGCGCCGTAGCCGCCCAGATCGAGATAGGCCTGCTCTTCGGGGCTGCTGGACCGCCCCAGCGCAGAATTGCGGGTGGGAAAGCGGCCGAAGCGGGCGATCACTTCCTGGTGGGCGCGGGCATGCAGCGCCATGTCCGGGTCCGATGCCAGCCGCTCGTTCATCAGCTGCACGGAAAGGGCCTGATCGGCGGGGTCCTCGGAATGTTCGAACGACATGTAGAAGA
>JBJTSJ010000001.1:0-8299 GCA_046076605.1 Tabrizicola sp. | reverse complement strand
CTACGCCCGCCACGTCCTGAAACTGAGGCCGCTCGACCCGCTGCGCCCCGAAGCCGACCCCAGGCTGCGCGGCATCGTCCTGCATGAGATTCTGGAGCGCTTCCTCCGCGCCGGCGGCGGCACGCGCGACACGCTTCTGTCCATCGCCGATGCCGTCCTGGCCGACCGCGTCGCCTGGCCCCTGGCCCGCACCATCTGGCGCAGCCGCATCGCCAAGGCCGCCGACGCCTTCCTCGCCTTCTCCGCCTCGACCGGCGGCCAGCCCGTGCTGCTGGAAGAGAGGGGTGCGGTCCAGCTTCCCGGCCTCGACTTCACCCTGGCCGGCAAGCCCGACCGCATCGACCGGCTGGACGACGGGCGGCTTCTGCTGATCGACTACAAGACCGGCGACCCGCCCACCCCCGCGCAGCAGAAGCATTTCGACAAGCAATTGCTTCTGCTTGCCGCAATGGCGGAAGGCGGCGGGTTCAAGGGGCTCGGGGCCGAAGAGGTCGCCCGCGTGATCTACGTCGGGCTGAAGTCACAGCTGAAGATGTCCGACATCCCCCTGGAGTCCGGCCAAGTCGCCACTGCCTGGGCCGAGTTCGCCAAGCTGATGACCGCTTACGCCCGCCCATCCCAAGGCTACACCGCCCGCCGCGCCCTGGAAAAGACCACCGACGCCAGCGACTACGACCACCTCTCGCGCCACGGCGAATGGGAATTGACCGACAGTCCAACCCCCGAAAGCCTGGCATGACCGAAGCGTTCTCCCGCCAGATCGCCGCCGCGCATCCCGCCAGCAACACCTGGCTGTCCGCCAATGCGGGGTCCGGCAAGACCCGCGTCCTGACCGACCGGGTGGCGCGGCTCCTCCTGTCCGGGGTCGAACCGCAGCACATCCTCTGCCTCACCTACACCAGGGCCGCTGCCAGCGAGATGCAGAACCGCCTGTTCGGTCGCCTTGGCGAATGGGCGATGATGCCCGAAGCCCAACTGCAGGAAGCCCTTTCCAGGCTTGGCGAAACCGACAGCCCGGCCCCCCGCCTCGCCCGCGCCCGCCAACTGTTCGCCCGCGCAATCGAGGCCCCCGGCGGTCTGCGCATCCAGACCATCCACAGCTTCTGCGGCAGCCTTCTGCGCCGCTTTCCGCTGGAGGCCGGCGTCTCTCCCGGATTTGTCGAGATGGACGACCGCACCGGCAAGCTGATGCGCGCCGAGATCGTGGAGGAGATGGCCGACGGCCCCGACGCCGCCGTCGTGCGCCGGATGACCGAGGTGCAGAACGGCGAAAAGTTCGGCGAGTTGGTGGAAGAAATCGCCCGCCACCGCGCCCGCTTTGCCAAACCCTTGACCCGGGATGAGGTCTGGCAGCTGTTCAACCTGCCCCCATTCTTCGATGACGCCTATCTTCTGTCGCTCGCCTTCACCGGCACAGAAGGCTGGCTGATAGCCCAAACCCTCCCCCTTCTGCGCGCCGCCACTCCGACGATGCAGGACCTTGCGACGGTCCTTGCGGGGATCAACTGGCAGGCCCCGACGCGCCCGGACCTTGAAGCGCTTTACGACGCCTTCCTCCTCAAGAAGGGCGACGTGCGTATTCCTGAACCGAAGTTCTCCTCCGTCCCGTCGCGCAAGGTCCGGACCGCGATGGATACGCTGGTCCACGACTTCGACGACTTCATGGACCGGGTTGCCGCGGCCCGCCAGGCGGAACTCGCCCGCGCCGCTGCCGAAAAGACCCTGGCCCTGCATGACTTCGCCGCCGTCTTCCTGCCCGAGTACGAGCGCCGCAAGGCCGCCCGTGGACTGCTCGACTTCGACGACCTGATCCTGCGCGCCAAGGACCTGCTGACCAACCCTTCGCTCGCCGCCTGGGTCCTCTACCGCCTCGACGGCGGCATCGACCACATCCTTGTGGACGAGGCGCAGGACACCAGCCCCGAACAGTGGGAGCTGATCGAGGCGCTGGCGGCCGAGCTGATCGCCGGGGAAGGCGCCACCACACGCGAGCGGACCCTGTTCGTCGTCGGCGACAAGAAGCAGTCGATCTATTCCTTCCAGGGCGCCGATGTCGCCGCCTTCGACCGCATGCGCGACCACTTCGGCTCTCGCCTTGCCGGGGGTCGCGGGCTGAACGACCGCGTGCTGGAACATTCCTTCCGCTCCTCCCCCGCGATCCTGGACGTCGTCGACGCCACCTTCACCCCCGCCGAACAGGCAGCCCTCGGTGGCGGCTCACACCACATCGCGATCCACGACACGCGCCCCGGCCGCGTCGATGTCTGGCCCGTGCTGGAAAAGGACGAAACTCCCGAGCCCGGCCCCTGGTACGAGCCCGTCGACACCACCCACCCCGAAGACCCGCAGATCCGCCTGGCCCAGAACATCGCTCACTGGATCCGCGACCGCGTCGAAGGCGGCGAGCAGATCCCCCAGGCACCCAAGGACGGCGGCCCCAGCGAACGCCCGATCCGCTATGGCGACTTCCTGATCCTCGTCCAGCGCCGCTCGGGCGTCTTTCACGACATCATCCGCGCCTGCAAGGACCTCAAGCTGCCCATCGCCGGGGCCGACCGTCTCAAGCTTGGCGGTGTCCTCGCCGTAAAGGACCTCTCGGCGCTTCTCGCCTTCCTCGACACGCCCGAAGACGACCTCTCCCTCGCCGCCGTGCTCCGCTCGCCCCTCTGCGGCTGGACCGAGGCCGACCTCTTCCGCCTTTCCCACCCCCGCAAGGGCTATCTGTGGGAGGCCCTGCGCGACCATCCCGGCCACGAGCCGACCAAGGCCTTCCTCGACGACATGCGCAGCCAGGCCGACTTCCTGCGCCCTTACGACCTGATCGAACGTGTCCTGCACCGCCACGACGGCCGCCGCAAACTGGTCGGCCGCCTGGGGCCCGAGGCGGAAGACGGCATCGACGAACTCCTCAGCCAGGCCCTGGCCTATGAGACCTCGGAAATCCCCAGCCTGACCGGCTTCCTGACCTGGATGGAAACCGATGATGTCGAGGTCAAGCGCCAGATGGACGGCGAGGGCGACCTGATCCGGGTGATGACCGTCCACGGCGCCAAGGGGCTGGAGGCCGAGATCGTCATCCTGCCCGAATGTGCCGACTACACGCCTCCCGACCGCGACCAGATCTATCCCCTGCAGAACGGCCCCGCTGTCTGGAAGGTCAACAAGGAAGAAAGCCCCGCCGCGCTGGCCACTGAGCGCGAGGCCCGGACGGAACGCGATGCCGCCGAACGGTTGCGGCTCCTCTACGTGGCGATGACCCGCGCGCGCTGCTGGCTGGTGGTGGCAGGGGCGGGCAAGGTCACCAAGGACACGACCTGGCACCGGCTGATCATGAACGGCGTCGCCACGGTCGGGCAGGTGCGACTGGACGATGGCACCCTGCGCCACAGCTTCGGCAACTGGCCTTTGCCCTTGCGCCGCATCCGGACGGAACCGCCCCTCATCACTCTGCCCGGCTGGGTCAGCCTCCCCGCCCCGGATGCACCTCGCGCCGCCACTGTCCTGTCCCCTTCCGATCTCGGCGGGCCAAAGGCGCTGCCCGGCGAACCCGCCTGGCCCGAGGCCGAAGCCCGCGCCCGCGGCACCGCGCTGCACCTTCTGCTGGAACGCCTGCCCGGCCTTGACCCCGCGCAGTGGTCCGCCCACGCCGAAACCCTGGTCGCGGAAGCCCACCGCGCCGACGTCCTGGCCGAGGCCACCCGCGTCCTGAACCATCCGGACCTGACCACGCTATTCTCCACCGACAGCCTGACCGAGGTCGCCGTCACCGCCCCCTGGCAGGGCCGCACCCTGACCGGCTCCATCGACCGCCTGATCGTCACCCCAGACCGCATCCTGATCATCGACTACAAGTCGAACACCGTCGTCCCCGACCGGCCCGAGCAGATCCCCGAAGGCATCCTCCGCCAGCTGGGCGCCTATGCCCACATGCTGGCCGCCATCTACCCCGACCGCCGCGTCGAAACCGCCGTCCTGTGGACCAAGGCCCCGCGCGTGATGCCCGTCGATCCCGACATCGTGAGGGCCGCCCTCGCCCGCACCACGATCCCTTGACGTTCCGGCCCTGCGTCCATACCTTCCTTACCCGACAAATCCCGTAGGAGAACGATCATGGGCGCTGCCACCGTCGCAGTCACCGACGCCACCTTCGACACCGAAGTCCGCAAGTCGCCGATTCCGGTCGTCGTGGACTTCTGGGCCGAATGGTGCGGCCCCTGCCGCCAGATCGGCCCGGCGCTTGAGGAACTGGCGACCCAGTACGCCGGTCAGGTCAAGATCGTGAAGGTCAACGTGGACGAGAACCCCGACAGCCCCGCCGTCCTCGGCGTGCGCGGGATTCCGGCGCTGTTCATGTTCAAGGACGGCCAGGTCGTGTCGAACAAGGTCGGCGCCGCCCCGAAGGCAGCGCTGGAAAACAGGATCAAGTCGGCTATCTGATCCGTCCGACAGTTTGAAGACGCCCGGCCCCAATGCGGACCGGGCGTTTTTTATTGACCCTGTCGCATTGCGCCGCTGCTGGGTCGCAGTCCGACCGGCACGCGCCATTCCGCGCGCCAGTGTGGCCCTATGCGCCAGTCGCCCCTGATCTTCACCGTGCTCGCCGCCGCCCTGGTAGTCTGCTGGAGCTCTGGTTTCGTCGGCATCCGCTTTATGACGGACGAGGCCAGCGTCCCGCAGATCCTGTTCGGTCGTAGTCTCGTCTCGGGCGTGCTGCTCATTCCGTTCCTTCTGCGAGGCCCCCGGATCACCGCCCCGGCCATCCTTGAACAAGGCCTCTACGCCTTCCTCGGCATGTTCCTCTACCTCGGCGGCTTTGCCCTGGCGATTGGTGAGGGCGTGCCAACGGGACTTGTTGCCCTGATGAGCGACCTGGTCCCGCTTGGCATTGCCGTCCTCTCGGCCCCGCTCTTGCGTCAACCGCTGTCCCCACAGCAATGGCTTGGCACTGCCATCGCCCTTGCCGGAGTCCTCACTGTTTCCGCCGACGCTCTGTCACTTGGGGAAGCTCCGGTCCATGCCTATGCCCTGCCGATCCTCGGAATGCTGGCCTTCGCGCTGTCGACCGTGGTGCAGGAACGCCGCGCCGCGATCCCGCTGACCATTCCGCAGCGGCTGTGCCTGCAATGCCTTTGGGCCGCACTGATGTTCGCCCCGGTCGCCGCCCTTACCGGCGGGTTGTTCCCGGTTCTGACCCCTGGCTTTGCGATTGGCATCGCCTGGCTGGTGATCCTTGCGACCTACGGCGGCTGGCTGATCTACTACCAGTTGCTGCGCCTTTACCCGCCCGCGATGGTGTCAGCCACCGTCTACCTCAGCCCGCCAGTAACGCTTCTCTGGGCCTGGGTGATGTTCGACGAGCCACTGACCTTGGCGATGGCCCTGGGCCTTGGCGTCACCCTTGCCGGGGTCGCGCTGGTGGCCACCGGACGCAAGACCGCAGTCACCGCGCCGGCCGAGTGATTGTCACGCCGGTCCGTCCTGCTAGTCTGCCGGGCATGACCGCACTGAACGTCCTTCTCCTTGGCGGCACCGGCACCATTGGCCGAGCGACCGCGCAGGCCTTGCGGGCCGAGGGGCATAGGGTCACCGCGCTGATCCGTCCGGGGGCGGATGCCGAACTGCTTCCCGGCTGCACCGTGATCCGGGGCGAGTTCCCCGATGCCCTTCCAAGCGCCATGACCGGGATCGATGCCGTCGTCTCCTGCCTCGCCTCCCGCACCGGCGCGCCTGCTGATGCCTGGGCCGTCGACCACGCCACCAATTCCGCCGCGCTGAGGGCCGCTGTGGCCGCCGGGGTCCGCCACTTCACCCTCCTCTCCGCCATCTGTGTGCAGAAGCCCCTCCTCGACTTCCAGCGCGCCAAACTCGCCTTCGAGGCCGAACTTCAGGCCGCTCCCATCGGCTGGACCATCGTCCGCCCCACCGCCTTCTTCAAATCGCTCTCCGGCCAGGTCGCCCGTGTGCAAGAGAACCGGCCGTTCCTGGTGTTCGGCGATGGCAAGCTCACGGCCTGCAAGCCGATCTCGGACGCCGATCTTGCGCGGTTCCTGACGCTAACTCTGACCGACCCCGACAATCGCAACCGCATCCTGCCCATCGGTGGACCCGGCCCCGCCGTTACCCCCCTCGACCAGGCGGCCATGCTGGCAGCGCTTTTCGATCGGCCCGTTCCAGTGAAACGCGTCCCTGTTGCCCTGATGACCGGGATCATCGCGGTCCTGTCTGCCCTTGGCACCGTCTCGCCGCGCTTTGCGGCCTGCGCCGGCCTGGCGCGTATCGGGCGCTACTATGCGACGCAATCCATGCTGGTCTGGAACCCCGCCACGCAAAGCTACGACGCCGACGCCACGCCCGAATTCGGCACAGACCGGCTTGAGGACCACTACGCCGCCATGCTGCGGGGCGAGGTGGCGGATGACCGCGGGGCGCATGCGATCTTCTGACCGCCCCCCGCATCCGTTCTTTCATTCGAAACGGTTTTCCTGTATGGCCCCCGCCATCTGAGACGTGAGGCCCGCCCCCGGGGCACATGCAAAGGATACGGGGGAAGGGCGGCAATGGGGCCGCCAGATGTTCGAGGGCACCGGCAGGGGCCGGGTCCTCAGAGGAAACGATACATGTTCAATGTGACCAAGAAATCAATCCAGTGGGGCAATGAAACGCTGACCCTGGAAACCGGAAAAGTTGCGCGTCAGGCCGATGGGTCGGTGATCGCGACGCTCGGCGAAACGCAGGTGATGGCCAATGTGACCTATGCCCGCGCGCCGAAACCAGGCCAGGACTTCTTCCCCCTGACCGTCCACTATCAGGAAAAATACTATGCCGCCGGCAAGATCCCCGGTGGCTTCTTCAAGCGCGAAGCACGGCCCTCGGAAAAGGAAACGCTGGTTTCCCGCCTGATCGACCGCCCGATCCGCCCGCTTTTCGTCGATGGCTTCAAGAACGAAGTCCTTGTGATGGCAACCGTCCTTTCCTGCGACCTCGTCAATGATCCCGACATCGTCGCCATGATCGCCGCCTCGGCCGCGCTGACGGTCTCGGGCGTTCCCTTCATGGGCCCGATCGGGGCCGCCCGCGTGGGCTTTGTCGATGGCAAGTACATCCTGAACCCCGCCATGGACGACATGACGCAACTGCGCATGAAGCCCGAACAGCGCCTTGATCTTGTCGTCGCCGGCACCAAGGAAGCCGTGATGATGGTGGAATCCGAGGCCTATGAGCTGACCGAAGAGGAAATGCTCGGCGCCGTGGTCTTCGGGCATGAGCAGATGCAGGCCGTCATCGATCTGATCATCGACTTTGCGGAAGAGTCGGCGAAAGAGCCGATGGACTTTGCACCCCCGGACTATTCCGACCTCTACGCCAAGGTGAAAACCGCAGGCGAGGTGCTGATGCGCGCCGCCTTCGCGCTGCGTGACAAGCAGGAACGCACCAATGCGATTGAGGCTGCCGTCGCCGCGATCATCGCCAAGATGAGCGACGAAGACCAGGCAGACCCGAACCTTTACCCCGCAATCAAGAAGCTGGAAGCAGCGGTCCTTCGCGGTGACGTGGTCAAGACCGGCAAGCGCATCGACGGGCGGGATACCAAGACCGTCCGCCCGATCATTTGCGAAAACGGCGTCCTGCCGCGCGCCCATGGCTCGGCCCTCTTCACCCGGGGCGAGACGCAAGGCCTTGTGGTGACCACCCTTGGCACCGGCGAAGATGAGCAGATCATCGACGCGCTGAACGGCAACTACCGCTCGAACTTCCTCCTCCACTACAACTTCCCGCCCTATTCGGTCGGCGAAGTGGGTCGTGTGGGCAGCCCCGGTCGTCGCGAAATCGGTCACGGCAAGCTCGCATGGCGCGCGCTGCAAGCGGTTCTGCCCGCCCCGACCGACTTCCCCTACACCATCCGCGTGGTGTCCGAGATCACCGAATCGAACGGTTCCTCCTCGATGGCCTCGGTCTGCGGTGGTTCGCTGTCGATGATGGACGCGGGCGTCCCGCTGAAATCGCCGGTCGCGGGCGTGGCCATGGGTCTGATCCTGGAAGACGACGGTTCCTTCGCTGTCCTGACCGATATTCTGGGCGACGAGGATCACCTCGGAGACATGGACTTCAAGGTTGCGGGCACGGCCTCGGGCATCACCAGCCTGCAGATGGACATCAAGATCGCTGGCATCACGCCCGAGATCATGAAACAGGCCCTGGCGCAGGCCAAGGACGGCCGCATCCACATCCTCGGTGAGATGAACAAGGCCCTCAGCGCCCCGCAAGGCTTCAGCGAATACGCGCCGAAGATCGAGACGCT